>JBOGEK010000327.1:0-7942 GCA_050743645.1 Acidothermaceae bacterium | reverse complement strand
CCCCGTCGTCGCCGAATCCCTGCTCGACCGGCTGATCAACACCAGCCACCAAGTGTTTATCAGCGGAACACAAAGCTGCAGTTGACCGTCGCGCTCGCGCCGACGGCGGCCGTCCCGGAGCTGTATCTGCACCCTGACCATCGCCGGCGGTTGCGGCGGCCGCCTGTCAAAAGCCATTTGGATGTCTAGTAATGAAGACCGCACTGTCTACTGGCTGCCGCCGTCGGTATGGGTCCATTGCCACGTACATACGGCAGTGTCAACGCGCTCTGGATACTAGTTGGCGACACGCGGCGGTCAATGCTAGACGATTATTGGCGACTCACCTAACGTCCTGGGTGGGAGGTGGTGGCGGTGAGCGAGACGAGCCGGCTGCGTGCGTTGACCGAGGCGGGTCTGATGCACCCCAACGCGGGCGCTGTTCGCGCGACGCTGTTCACCGCTGGGGAGGACTTCTTCCTGGCCGCGGACAAGGTGCAGGTCAAGTACGAGATGCTGCGCGCGCACCTCGTCGACGGGGAGTCGGTGACCCAGACGGCGTCGGCGCACGGGTATTCGCGGGCCGCCTTCTACTTGGTGTTGGGTTCCTTCGGGGCATCTGGGATGAGCGGTCTGCTGGACGAGCCTCGGGGACGGCGCGGCCCGGTGAAGCTGTCGCCGCAGATCGTGGAGTTCCTTCACGACGTCTCCGCGGCGTCGGGTGCGGAGTTGGCCGAGCAGGTCGCGGCCCGGTTTGGGGTGCGGCTGCATCGGCGCACGATCGAGCGAGCGCGGCGTCGGTGAACGGCCGGTCGTTCTGGCCGCCGGCGCAGGCGGCGCAGCTCGACTACGAAACGTTGCGGGAGGGTGTGCTCACCGGCGGTGGGCCACCGGAGGGGCTGACCGCAGTTCGGTTTGCTCGCCGTGGGCTGGCCGGCCTGATTGCCTGGCCGGCCGCGGAGCCGGTCTACCTGCTCGATCTGGTCGGTGCTGCCCGGCCGGCCGGGCAGCCCCACGCCGACCCGCGCGTGCAGGCGCTGGCCGCCGGCTACCAGTTCTTGCTTGATGCCGCCGTCACGCTGGAGGGCGCGGCGCTAACCGCGAGAGGAGTCCAGCGATGAGAGTCGCCGTCTACGCACGGGTGTCTACCGAGCGGCAAGCCGACCGGGGCACGATCGGCTCGCAACTGGAGGCGTTACGCGCCCATGTGAACGGCCTCGGTGATGAGTTGGTCGCCGAGTACGTCGACGACGGGCATTCTGGTGCGCGGCTGGACCGGCCCGGCCTGGACGGCTTGCGCGATGCGGCCGAGGCCGGATTGTTCGACACCGTCTACTGCCTGTCCCCTGACCGGCTGGCCCGCGCCTACGCCTACCAGGTGCTCGTCCTCGACGAGCTGGCCCGACTTCGGGTGACGGTCCGTTTCACCGACGCGCCCAACCTCGCCGATGACGACCCCCAAGCCAAACTGCTCACCCAGGTCCAAGGCGTCATCGCCGAGTACGAGAAAGCGAAGATCGCCGAACGGTACCGTCGCGGCAAGCTGTTTCGCGCCCGCGCCGGCGAAGTCACCACCTGGAAGACGTCGTATGGCTACCGGCGGATCCCGCGCAACGGCAACCAACCCGCGCACCTTGAGGTCTACGAACCAGAATCTGCTGTGGTGCAACGGATTTTCGCCGACTACCTCGCCGGAAACACCATCCGCCAAATCTGCCGACAGCTGAACGCCGACGCCGTGCCGTCGCCCACCGGCAAGCCCACCTGGGGACACTCCACGATCAGCCGACTGCTACGCAACGAGGCCTACGTCGGGCGGGTCTACTACAACCGCACCGAAACCGTGCCCGCCCAGCGGCCGGTCCGGCACAACCGTCAAACGCCCAGGGCGCGCGAGGAATGGATCGAGATTCCGTGCCCGCGCATCATCACCGTCGACACATTCGAAGCCGCCGCCCGCACCAGCTACGACAACAGCCAATGGAGCCCACGCCGGGCCGAGCCCGGCGCCTGGCTGCTCAAAGGCCTGGTCCGCTGCGGGGTATGCGGCGTCGGCACCAACTGCCACAAAATGCGTGGCCGCAACGGAACTTGGCACCGCTACTACTACTGCCGCAACCACGACCCGCTACGCGCCGGCGGTCAAGACCGTCGCTGCCCGGAACGCAACATCCGCGCCGACGCGCTCGACACGTTCGTGTTCGACCAGGTCCGCACCACGCTCACCCGGCCCGACCTGCTACTGGCCGGCGAGCAGGCGGTGGCCGTGACCACCGCCGTTCCCGACGATGAACTACTCGCCGCTGAACTCGCCCGCCTCGACCGCAAACTCGACGGCGCGACCGCCGAACGTCGCCGCCTCGCCGACCTCTACCAAGCCGGGCTGATCGAACTACCCGAACTGCAGCGGCGAGCCAGCGAAATCACCACACGCCAGCACGAGCTCGAGATCAAACGCACCACCCTGGCCGAGCAACGAGCCGCGCTCACCCACGGGAACCTGCTACGGCGCCGAGTCCACCACTTCGCCAGTCGTGTCCTGGCCGTCATCGACCACCTCGACCCGGCGCAGAAACAACAGCTGCTGCGGCTGCTCATCCAAGACGTTCGCGTCACCGGCTGGCACGTCGAGATCCGGCTCCTCATCCCACTCGACCCGCCCGACCGCGACGGCGGCACACCAACAGGCGCAGCACCACACGCACCGCGACGGCCGACACCGGTGTCAACTCAAGACGGTTTGCGTTCCCTTCGTGGCAACGAAGGGTGACTGGTGGAGATTACCGACGACTACATGAGATCCACCATGCAAAAAGCCCTTCCGTACACGGCTGTCATCTTGCACAGAACCGCGGCATACGGCGGCGACGGCACGCCAGCGATCATCTGGGAACACGGACGCCGCAACATGAAGCTCCGAGCCGAAGGCGAGCTTGTCGTCGTCTGCCCGATCAAAGACGCTACCGACGTCGCCGGGTTCGGCTTATTCAAAGGCAGCGTCGAACAGGTCGAAGCCATTCTCGCCGACGACCCCGCGATCCAAGCAGGAGTTCTCCGCTACGAAATCCACCCGACACGCAGTCTCATCGGCGCCAGCGACATCTGATCAGGTCGCAGAGACGATCAGGCTGCCGTATGGGAAATCGGGCTCATCTTTGTACCCTCGCAGCAGACATGGTCCCTTACAGATCGAGGAAGCTGTCGAGGCCGACCGTCAGACCCGGCCGCGCCCCGATCTCTCGCACCGTCATCAGAACGCCTGGCATGAAGGAAAAACGGTCGAGTGAGTCGTGCCGGATCGTCAACGTCTCGCCGTGTCCGCCGAACAACACCTCTTGATGGGCCACTAAGCCCGACAACCGCACCGCATGCACGGGCACGTCGTCGACCGATGCGCCGCGAGCGCCTTCGAGTGCAGTTGTCGTCGCGTCTGGCATCGCTTCAAGCCCGGCATCTCGCCGAGCGGCCGCTATTCGCGCTGCCGTATGACGCGCTGTTCCCGAAGGCGCATCAACCTTACGAGGATGATGCAGCTCGATGATCTCGGCAGATTCGTAGTAACGAGCGGCCTTTTCGGCAAACGCCATCATCAACACCGCGCCGATCCCAAAGTTCGGCACGACCGCCACACCGACGGACGGCGACTCCCCCAACCACGCAGATACCCGCGACAACCGCGCGTCGTCGAAACCGGTCGTGCCGACGACGACGTTGATGCCGTGCGAAATGCACCACTGCAAGTTGCCCAACACCGCTTCAGGATGGGTGAAATCCACCGCAACCTGCGCACCCGCCGAAGCAATCGCGTCGAGCGAGTCGCCGACATCGACCTCGGCTACCAGTTCGAGGTCGTCGGAGTCACGCACCGCCGAGCACACGGTCGAACCCATGCGACCCTTCGCACCCAGAACGGCGACCCGAATCATGCCACGGCGTCCGCGAAATCGTCGTCGTCAAACGGGCCGATCACGGCAAGAGTCGGCTTCGACGACAGCACCTCAGAGGCAATAGCGCGGACGTCGTCCAACGTCACAGCGTCAATGCGCGCAAGCACTTCGTCGACGGTGAGCAGTTCGCCGTAGACGAGTTCGCTCTTGCCGAGGCGGCTCATGCGCGAGCCGGTGTCTTCGAGGCCCAACACCAAAGATCCGGCGAGCTGTCCCTTGCCTCGCACCAATTCTTCGGCCGTGATGCCCGAATACGCCACCGCCGCGAGTTGTTCACGGCAGATGTCGAGCACCTCGTGTACCCGCGCTGGTTGGCAACCTGCGTAGACACCGAACATTCCGGTCTCGGCGTGGTGCGCCGCGTAGCTGTACACCGAATATGCGAGTCCGCGCTTTTCGCGGACCTCCTGAAACAGTCGCGAACTCATGCCTCCACCGAGTGCGCCGTTCAGCACGCCCAAGCCGAACCGCCGATCGTCGACCCGTGAAAACGCCGGCATGCCCAACACAAGATGCGCCTGCTCGGTAGGACGACGAACCACCGACGACACCCCGAGGTTCGACGCAGGCGCGCGCCCACCGATCCGCGGTGCCGACGGCAAAGCGGACGACGAAGCGAGCACCTCGGCGAACGCCTTGCTGACAAGCTTCACGACTCGGCCGTGGTCGATGTTGCCGGCGACCGCCACGACCATGTTCTCGGGCTTGTAGCGGCGCCGGTAATAGCCGTTGATTGCCGACCGTTGCAACGAGTTGATGGATTCGACCGTCCCAAGAATCGGGCGCCCCAAAGGGGTATCGCCGAACAATGCCTCGGCGAACGCGTCGTGCACGACGTCCCCCGGATCGTCTTCGTGCATGGCGATTTCTTCGAGAATCACGCCCCGCTCGGAGTCGACATCTGCCGTGCGAACCAGCGACGACGTCATCATGTCGGAGATGACGTCGACCGCGATCGGGAGATCGGTGTCGAGGACCCGCGCGTAGAAGCAGGTGTATTCCTTGGCGGTGAAGGCATTCATCTCACCGCCAACTGCATCGAGCGCAGCCGAAATCTCGAGCGCGTCACGCCGCTGCGTGCCTTTGAAAAGCACGTGTTCGAGGTAATGCGAACTGCCTGCCAGGCTCGGCGTCTCGTCGCGCGAGCCGACTCCCACCCACACACCGAACGACACCGACCGCACGGTCGGCATCGCCTCGGTGATGATCCGAAGCCCACCGGGCGAGACAGTGCGGCGAACCACCGCACCGTCGTCGCCGGAAATCAAGGTCTTCGTGCTGCCGGGACGCTGCTCGGCGGAAAGTTGCCGCCGTGCCACCGGTGGTGTCACTCCTGCGTGCTCACTGCCGGCTCGGCCGCCGCACCCTCAGAACCCTCGACCACGGGAACCAAGGACAGCTTGCCGCGCGGGTCGATTTCCTTGATCTCGACCTGCACCTTGTCGCCCACCTTGACGACGTCCTCGACGTTTTCGACCCGCTTGCCGCCGGAGATCTTGCGTAGCTCACTGATGTGAAGCAGGCCGTCCTTGCCGGGCAGTAGCGAGACGAAGGCGCCGAACGTCGTGGTCTTCACGACCGTTCCGAGGTAGCGCTCGCCCACCTCGGGCATCGTCGGGTTGGCGATCGCGTTGATCTGCGCCCGTGCCGCTTCGGCCTTCACGCCGTCGGTCGCGCCGATGTAGATGGTGCCGTCGTCCTCGATCGTGATGTCGGCACCGGTTTCGTCCTGGATCTGGTTGATCATCTTGCCCTTGGGGCCGATAACCGCGCCGATCTGGTCGACCGGGATCTTGATGGTGATGATCCGCGGCGCGTAGACCGACATCTCGCCGGGCGAGCTGATCGCCTTCGCCATCACGTCGAGAATCGTGAAGCGCGCCTCACGCGCCTGAGTCAAAGCACCCGCCAAGACGGACGCCGGAATGCCGTTCAACTTGGTGTCGAGCTGCAACGCCGTGACGAACTCGGAGGTGCCGGCAACCTTGAAGTCCATGTCGCCGTAAGCGTCTTCGGCACCGAGGATGTCGGTGAGAGTCACGTACTCGGTCTGACCGTCGACGGTGTCGGAGATCAGGCCCATTGCGATACCGGCGACCGGTGCGCGCAACGGCACACCGGCCGAAAGCAGCGACATGGTCGAGGCACAAACGGACCCCATCGAGGTCGAGCCGTTCGAACCGAGCGCCTCGGAGACTTGCCTGATGGCGTAAGGGAATTCTTCGCGAGTCGGCAGCACGGGAACGAGTGCCCGCTCGGCCAACGCGCCGTGACCGATCTCGCGGCGCTTCGGCGAACCGACTCGGCCGGTCTCACCGGTCGAGTAGGGCGGGAAGTTGTAGTTGTGCATGTAGCGCTTACGCGTCTCTGGCGCGAGCGTGTCGAGCTGCTGCTCCATGCGCAACATGTTCAACGTGCTGACGCCGAGGATCTGCGTCTCGCCACGCTCGAACAATGCCGAACCGTGCACCCGCGGAAGCACGCCAACCTCGGCGCTCAGCTGCCGGATGTCGGTGAGGCCACGGCCGTCGATGCGCACCTTGTCGCGCAGCACCCGCTGGCGCACCAGCTTCTTGGTGAGCGACCGGAACGCGCCGCCGATCTCCTTCTCGCGGCCGCCGAACTGCTCGCCGATCCGCTCCACAGCAAGCGCCTTGACCCGATCGAGTTCGGCCTCGCGGTCGGCCTTGCCGACGATGGTCAGTGCCTGCGCCAACTCGGTGCTGACGGCGCCCGAAACAGCGTCGAACACGTCGTCCTGGTACTCCAGGAACACCGGGAACTCGGCGGTGGGCTTGGCCGCCCGTGCCGCGAGCTGCGACTGCGCGTCGCACAGCACCTTGATGAACGCCTTCGATGCTTCGAGCCCCTGCGCAACGACCTCTTCGGTCGGCGCGGTGGCGCCATCGCGCACGAGACCGAACGTCTGCGCGGTCGCCTCGGCCTCGACCATCATGATCGCGACGTCACCGTCGGGCAACACCCGACCGGCGACGACCATGTCGAACGTGGCCCGCTCGAGCTCGGAGTGGTACGGGAAGGCGACCCACTGGCCATCGATGTGGGCGACGCGAACCGCGCCGATCGGGCCACTGAACGGCAGCCCGGCGAGCTGGGTCGACATCGACGCCGCGTTGATCGCGATGACGTCGTAGAGGTGGTCGGGGTCGAGCGCCATCACCGTGATGACGACCTGCACCTCGTTGCGCAGGCCCTTGACGAAGCTCGGGCGCAGCGGGCGGTCGGTGAGCCGACAGGTAAGGATCGCGTCTTCGCTCGGCCGGCCCTCACGCCGGAAGAACGATCCGGGAATGCGCCCGGCCGCGTACATGCGCTCCTCGACGTCAACCGTCAGCGGGAAGAAGTCGAACTGGTCCTTCGGATGCTTGCTCGCCGTGGTGGCCGACAGCAGCATGCTGTCGCCGAAGTACGCGACCGCCGAGCCGGCGGCCTGACGAGCCAACCGGCCGGTCTCGAAGCGGATCGTGCGGGTGCCGAACTTGCCGTTGTCTATGACGGCTTCGGCGCTGGCTACTTGTGTGCTCTCGTGGTTTTCCACGAACCCTCCAATGGGTGTCGTGGAGCCCAGCCGAGCCAGTGAGATTCGGATGAATCTCGGCCGGTCTTCGATCGAAGCGCCCGGGCCGACCGGTGGATCGTCGGCGGTACCCGGGAACCACTACCGAGGACCGGCGAGGCGGTCTCGAAGGGCTCCGTTGTGTGTGAACTGCTGAGCGGAGCTGGTGCCCTGAACAGCGTATGTATCAGCTTGGTGCGAATTAGCAAAGGAGCGGCCGGCCTTTCGGCACGACCGCTCCGAACTCGCTATCGGCGCAAACCGAGTCGCTCGATGAGCGTGCGGTAGCGGGTGATGTCTTTGTTGGCGAGGTACTTCAGCAGCCGACGACGACGGCCGACGAGCAGCAGCAAGCCGCGGCGGCTGTGGTGATCGTGCTTGTGCAGCTTCAAGTGTTCGGTGAGGTCGGAGATGCGCTTGGACAGCATCGCGACCTGTG
>JBOGEK010000326.1:0-7559 GCA_050743645.1 Acidothermaceae bacterium | reverse complement strand
TTGCGCCTAACTGCTTGATCAACGAGAAGGTGGGCGTTCTCCACACGCTGCGGCATGGCTGGCGTTTTGCACAGGTCGGCGGCGCGACGCCTGACGCCGGGTGCGAAATCGGCAGTGTCATCCATGTGCCAGCCGAGCAGCCCATTCCCGCGGCCTTGCACGATCGGCCGTTTCGCCTAGCCGACGCGACTGAGATGGGAGTTTCGCGCTCTCAACTTCGCGGGGCGCGCTACTCGACGCCGTTCCGTGGCATCCACGTCGTCGGCCGGCTCAGCGAACTCGACGACCTGTGTTGCGCTGCACGGGCGGTGTTGCCGTCGGCTGCCGTTTTTTGCGATGAGACCGCAGCCGCGTTGTTTCGGCTCCCCCTACCGAGGGCGGTCGACATTTCATTGCAGGTGGCGACGCCTTCAGGCGCGGCCCTCGTCCGCCGGCGCGGGATCGTCGGTCATATCCGCGACCTGCCCGTGGACGACGTGACCACCGTGGATGGCTTGCCGGTCACGACGGCCGCACGAACCTTTGTTGACCTGGCGGCGAAGCACCAGCGCGCCGCGTTGGTCGCGCTCGGCGACGCGATCCTGCGCGCGGGTTACGCCACAGTTGCGGAGATCGGTGTGGTGGTTGACCGATCGCGTCGTCGGCGTGGTGTCAGACTCGCCCGTCAGCTGCTCGACCTGCTCAATGGCCGAGCGGAGTCGCCGATGGAGTCGGTCATTCGGTTGCTGCTGGTCGACGGCGGGCTACCCACACCCGAGGTCAACGTCAACGTCTACGACGGGTACGGCGACTTTCTGGCGCGCGCCGATCTGCTGTTCCGGGCAGCTCGAATCATCATCGAATACGAGGGCGACCATCACAGAACCGACAAAGGTCAGTTCGCGCACGACGTCCGACGTGGCAGCCGGTTGGCGGTCGCCGGTTACCTCGTGTTGCGGTTCACGGCGGACGACGTCTTGCGTCGTCCGCACTATGTAGTGGCCACGGTCAAGGCAGCGTTCGCCAGCCGCATCTCGGCGTCGTGATCAAGCACTTAGGCGCAACGGTTGGTCGATTCGGTTGCGCCAAGCTGCTTGATCATCGGGACGCGGGGACGCGGGGACGTGGGGGACTTGCGGCCCGGGGGACTTGGGGGACGCTGGGCCCGGCGCGGCAGGACGCTAGCCCTCGTGGTGCAGCGAGTCCCACCCTTGAACGGACGACGCCGGGCGGGTGCCGGGGCCGATGTAGCGGGCCGACGGCCGCACCAGGCGGCCGGTGCGCTTCTGCTCGAGCACATGTGCGCTCCAGCCCGCGACTCGTGCGCAGGTGAACATGGCCGCGAACATGTGTGACGGCACCTCGGCGAGATCGAGCATGAGCGCAGCCCAGAACTCGACGTTGGTCTCGATCGGCCGATCAGGACGGCGGTCCCGGAGCTCTTTCAACGCCGCCTGCTCCAGCGCCGCGGCGGCCTCGTAGCGCGGCGAACCCAGCTCGCGGGCCACCCGACGCAACACCCGAGCGCGGGGGTCTTCGGCCCGGTATACCCGGTGCCCGAAGCCCATCAGCCGCTCGTGGCGGTCGAGGATGCCCTTGACGTAACCCTCGGCGTCGCCGGTCTTCTCTACCTCGTCGACCATGTGCAGCACACGGGTCGGGGCGCCGCCATGCAAGGGGCCCGACATCGCACCGATGCCGGCCGACAGCGCGGCCGCGACGTCTGCACCGGTCGACGCCACCACTCGCGAGGTGAAGGTCGAGGCGTTCATGCCGTGCTCGGCGGCCGAGACCCAGTAGGCACTCAACGCCTTCACGTGCAGCGGATTCAGCTCACCCCGCCAACGCAGCAAAAACTGCTCGACCGCGGTCTGGCCCTTGTCGACAGCTGACTGCGGCACGGCTGGCTGGTCGCCGCGCGCCGATTGTGCGACGAACGACAGCGCGCTCACCGAGGTCTGGGCGAGCTCGTCACGAACCTGGGCGTCGTCGAGGTCGAGGATCGGTTTGAACCCGAGCGTCGGCGCGAGCACCGCGAGGCTGCTCTGGACGTCGACCCGGACGTCGCCCGAGCGCACCGGTAGTTCGAGGTTGTTGAACGGCGGCAGACCTGGCGTGAAGGAGTTGTCGACCAGCAGGCCCCAGGCGTCACCGAAGGAGATCTTGCCGACGAGCTCTTCGATATCGACTCCGCGATACCGCAGCGAGCCGCCGTCCTTGTCGGGTTCGGCGATCTCAGTTTCGAAAGCGATGACGCCTTCGAGACCGGGGACGAAGTCTGACATCACGTACTCCTCAGGTATGGTCGGCCGGCGCAGCTGCCGCCGAACTTCGCGACTGCTGCGCCTTTCGGGACTGCGCGGTGACGCTGCGCTGGTTCGTACTGGTTCGTTTTACCCCATTGTCCTCGTTACGCTGCCCGAACAGCGAGGGAGGTCGATGGACTGGTGGACCCGGATCGGATCGCGGCCTTACGTGCGCACTATGCCGGGATCGGACTGAGCGAGAGCGATCTCCAGGCCGACCCGATCGCACAGTTCACCCGTTGGCTTGACGAAGTCATCGAGCTCGGCGTTCCCGAACCGAATGCCATGGTGTTGTCGACTGCCGACGGCGCCGGCCAACCCAGTTCGCGCCATGTATTGCTCAAAGGCGTGAGCGCCGACGGATTCGTCTTCTTCACCAACTACGGCTCTCGGAAAGGTCACGACCTGGCTGCCAACCCGCACGCCAGCTTGTGCTTTCCCTGGTTTTCTATCGGACGCCAGGTCGTCGTGACGGGCCTTGTGAGCAAGGTCACGCGCGCTGAGACGGAGGCATATTTCACATCCCGCCCACGGGAGTCGCAGATCGGCACCTGGGCGAGCGCTGGCCAGTCCGCCGTCGTCCCGTCTCGACAGTGGCTCGATGCGCAGTACGACGAGGTGAGACGGCGGTTCGACGGAGTTTCCGTCGTCCCGACCCCTGATTTTTGGGGAGGTTACCGGGTTGCGCCGCTCACCATCGAGTTCTGGCAGGGCCGGGTGGCGCGCCTCCATGACCGGTTGCGTTACACGCGGTCGGACGCCGAAAAGCCGTCCGGCTGGCGCATCGAGCGGCTCTCGCCGTAGCGGCTACTGAGGTCGCACCGACGAGGGGTCGACGGTGAGCCAGGTCGCCTCGGCGTGGGCGAGCAGTTCGCCATCGTCGGCATACAGCGCGGTTGCGGTGAACGCCTTGCGACCGTCGAGGCCGCGAAGTTCGCCGACGATCGCGTAACGCCGGCCGGTTTCTGGTGCGGCCAGCACCCGCGCGGTCATGCGGCCGAGCACCATCGGCCGCCCTTCGAGCCCGGCGGCCCAACCTCCCGGACAGTCAAGCGCCGCCCAAGCAAATTCGGGCCCGAGCGTCGAATCACCGATCACGAGTGACTCGTGGGGTTGCCAGGCCGCAGCCACGGTCGAGTCGGAGACGGCGCCGGGCTGTAGTCGCATTCCGTCGTCCGCGGCACGATCGAGCCCGCAGACGAAGCAGGTGGGAAACGGGTGGTTTCGTCGTCCGGCGTATCTTTCGGCGGCGGCGAGCGCTTCGTCGAAGGCCACGGCCGACGGCGGCGCCGCGGTGATGGCGGAGGTTCTTGCCTGTGCCACAAGGGTTTGCGGGCTGCGCAACTGGAGCTCGCCGTCGGCCATGGCGACGCTTAACCGGACGCCGAGCGGCGGCGGGCTGCGCAACGTGACTTCGACGGCGCCTTCGGGCGCGACGCCATCAGATGCGAGGCCGTCGCGCGAATCGACGAAAGCGGCGAATTTCCCTGAGACGTAACCGCCGTTGCCGGATCGGGGCGGACCGCAATAGCGCGGGTCGATGACGATGCCGTACTGGTCGGGGTCGCCAGCGGACTTCACGCAAGCACCTGGGCGGCGACTTTGAGATCGTCGACGAGCCCGGCGTAGGCACCTTCACGATCGTCCGCCCGCAAGACCGCGGAGGGGTGGATCGTCGCCACCAAGAAGCGGCTCGCCCGGGCGGCAGGTTCGTCTTTACGGGCAGGCCATTCGAGCAAGACACCCCGAGACCTGGTCACCCGAAAGTCGTTGCCCATCAGTGATTTTCCGGCAGTGGCCCCGAGGGCGACGATGACTTCTGGATCGAGAATCGCCAGCTCGGCGACGAGCCACGGCCTGCAGGCAGTGACCTCACCGGCGTCCGGTGTCTGATGAATGCGGCGTTTTCCCTCGCCAGCTTGAGAAAACTTGAAGTGCTTGACCGCGTTCGTGACGTATGCCTGCGAGCGGTCGATCCCTGCGTCGACCAGCGCACGGTCGAGCAGGTTGCCGGCAGGTCCGACAAAGGGTTCGCCGCGTCGATCTTCCTGATCGCCGGGCTGCTCGCCGACGAGCACCACCCGCGCGGTTGCCGACCCCACACTGAAGACGGTCTGGGTGGCATTTTCGTACAGGTGACAGCCTTGGCAGCCGCGCGCCGCCGCCCGGAGTGCCTCAAGATTGGCGCTTTCGGGCACGAATTCTTGGGCACCCGGATAGCCGGCGTGCCGCGCGGATTGCCGCCCGGAGTCGGACCCGGAATCTGGCCCGGAGTGTGGCGCCATGACCCCGAACCTACGTCGACGCAACCCTCGCCAACAACACTGGGCGCGGCAACGGAATGGGCCCGCCTCAAGCGGGGCATCAATACCTGAGCAGGTCGGCGCCACCGCGACGCTGGCCGCGAAGGAGGGTTTCCGATGAGTGACTCGTATATCGACCGGATTAAGCGCGAAGGTCCGCTGCCGGGCATCGACGACGACTCCGAACTCGTCGGTGACGACGACAAGTCGGCAGACGACACCTCCGAAGGCGCGAAGAAGGAGCACCGGGGCGATTTCATCACGCTGCCTGCCCGGGGCGCCGGCGCGTACCCGTTGCCGCTGGCGCCGGATAATGCACTGAACGAGGCGAATGTTTCGACCGGCGAGGAGGCCGAGCCGGATGCGGACGCTGGTGCCCGGCAGGAAGCGGAACGCTAACGCTCGTCGGGTGTTTCGTTCCAGAGCCTGATCACCCGTTCACCGTGCTCGAAGCCAAGCACCGAAATGCTTGCGGTGTCGAGCGCGAAATACGCGCCCGCTGCCGCGGCGAGGCCGAGCCAGCGGGCCGCGAACACCCGCAACATGTGCCCGTGTGAAACGACGACGACGTCGCGGCCCTGCCCAGACGTCGGCTCTAACACTGAGATGACGCGGGAGATCACCCGGTCGGCCCGTGTTCCGACGTCCGCGGCGGTTTCGCCGTTGCCACGAGGCCCATCGATGATGCCGTCGCGCCACAGGAGCCAACCAGGCTTTTGTTCGCGGATTTCCTCTGTCGTAAGGCCCTCGTAGCCGCCGTAGTCCCACTCCTGCAGATCAGGTTCGACTTGGACGTCGGTCAGTCCGGCGAGTTCGGCGGTGCGACTCGCGCGCGACAACGGGCTGGTGAGTGCGAGGCCGAAATGAAAACCCGCGAGCTTCGCGGCCGCCGTCTTTGCTTGCTGTTCGCCCTCACTAGTGAGCGGAATGTCAGTGCGACCGGTGTGCTTGCCCGCCGCGCTCCATTCGGTAGCACCATGGCGAAGAAGCACGATCTCAGCCTCGGGTTCAACAGCAGCGTCGATTTCAGTCACCACCAAACGCTACCCGTTCTCGGGCCGCTGTTATCAAGGGCGCGCTCAATCCGGCAACGGCACCACAAAGCAGCCCCAGCGCAGGGAAATGCCAGACGAAATCGACGAGCCCCCCCGCAACTGCGGTCGCCAGCACCGGTGCGGCAAGCGCGCCGCGACGCGCCCACAAAGGTCGGACGGCGAGGTAGCCGCCAACCGCCAACACCACGACACCGACAACGCCGATCGAGATCAGCAGTTCGAGGAATTCGTTATGCGCAAACGCATCGATGCCCGGCTGGCCGTTGAGAGTGGTGGTTGGGATGAACGGATCGGGCCCGGCGCCGAATATCGGATGAGCAGTGAAGACCTTGGTCGCGCCGCGCAAGATGTGGCCACGTTCGGTCCAACTGGCGTCGAAGCCCGAGACCGCGTGATGTTGAGTCGCCAGCAGCCACCCGGCAACCACCAACGCCGGGATCGCGAGGTAGCGAATTGCGTTGCGCACAAGGTGCCTCGGTACCGAGGCGACGGCAAGAGCGACAACTGCGGCGACGACGATGAGCCACGGGCGCACTCCGTCGCGCTGGCCGAAAAGCAACGCCGGGGAGGCGATCACCGCGGCGACGATCGCCTGCCCGAGTTCACAGCGAACGCTGCGAAAGCACAGCAACACAACCAGGCCGAGCAGCGCACCGCGACTGTCGGTGGCCACGACGCCGAGCACGATGAAGGCCCGCACAGGGGTGGCGAGCCCTGCCCACAGCGCGGGCTCACCCGCCCCAGGCCTTGCAAGCGCCTGCCCTGCAGGCGGCCGCCCTCCAGTTGCGGTACCGAGTCGCCACACCTCGATGCTGGCGATCAAGGTGATCAGCAGGTAAAGCCCGATTGCGCTCGGATACGTGAGCGGTCCTTGGAAACGCAGCGATCTTTCGTCCGTCCAGGTCCAGAGGGTCGAGCTGGCGGCCACGACAACGAGACCCGCGATGCTCAAGGCGAACCCGATCACGGTTACCGCAAGTGCGGCCATTCTCCTTGCTGTCAAAGGCAAAGACCGGGCGACGCCATAACCGGCGGCGGCGCACAGCCAGGCTGCGGCAAGCCGCCACGATTCGACGCTGTGCCGCCAGATCTGCGCGTCGACCACCCACCAGGCCGTTACCGCCACGCCGGCAAGCACCGGCAGCGGATGGCGGCGCAGCCACGAAAGCACCACCGGTGAGACGAACGCGAGTGCGAGACAAAGGCATGGCAACGCCACGACGTCGGGCTTGAAGAATCCGCCCTTGCGCCACGTGCCTATGACGATCAGGACGACGAGAGGCGCGCACGACGCGATCGCATCGACGTCGAAGAACCAGGGTCGCGGGCGAGCGGTCGTTTCGCCGGTCGCGACAGCGCGCGTTGACACCTAGGGTCAGTTGTCGAGGCTGACGACCATAGTGGGTGGCTGGATGACGTGGTCGCTGCGCAACGGCCGAACGGCCGTGCCGATCGAGAAAAACTCCGTGGTGTGCGCGCCCCACGAATGGTTGCGCTGGTGCAACTGCACACCCACGATGCCTTCCGCGTGCAACTCCTCGGCTTCTTTCTGCATGCGCTCCATCGCCAGTTCGCGCGCGTCGTACAGCGCTTGGGTGAACTGCGTGAGCTCGGTGTTGCGGCCGACGTTCGACAGCACGTTGCCAAGACCACGATGCGCGATGTGGTAGACGCAGGTGCCCATGACCATGCCGAGCGGAACGTATCCGGTCTGCACCAGGGTCCAGAAATCCTGGCCTGAAAGGTCGGAAGTGAACGGCATTCCCTTGTCATTGCGCCAGTTGCTTTGGCCCGAAGGATGATTCTCATCTGCCTTGACCGCGGTGCCGACGGCCAAGAACTCGGCGATGTCGGATCCCCATTCTTTTAACTCGACCTCGAGCCGCACGCCGACGATGCCGTCGGCCCCGAGCACA
>JBOGEK010000325.1:0-3128 GCA_050743645.1 Acidothermaceae bacterium | reverse complement strand
CGATCGGCCGGACGCCGATAGCATCGGTGGTCGTGCCAGTTACCGTCCGCGCCCCGGCCAAGGTCAACCTGCATTTGGGGGTGGGCCCGCTTCGCGCCGACGGATTTCACGACCTCGCCACTGTGTTCCAGGCAGTTTCGCTGTACGACGAGGTAACTGTCAGCGAGGCCGACGAGCTCGTCGTCGAGGTTGAGGGCGAGGGCGCTGACGTCGTCCCGACTGATTCATCGAATCTCGCAGCCAAGGCCGTCATTGCCATGGCCGACTACATCGGCCGCGATCCTCATGTGGCGATCTCGATCAACAAAGGAATCCCTGTCGCGGGCGGCATGGCGGGCGGCTCGGCTGACGCGGCTGCTGCGCTCATCGGATGCGACGCGCTGTGGCAGACGAATCTCGGGCATGAAGGGTTGCACGAACTCGCCGCCCGTCTCGGCAGCGACGTGCCGTTTTGCCTTATCGGCGGCACGGCTCTCGGTGCAGGTCGTGGCGATCAACTCACGACGGTCCTCGGACGAGGCAGTTATCACTGGGTCTTTGCTTTGGCAGACGGCGGCTTGTCGACACCGGCGGTGTATCGCGAACTCGACCGCATTCGGTCCGAGATCCCTGCGGTCGAGCTCGACATGCCGCAAGAATTGCTGTCGGCCTTGCGCACCGGCGATGCCCGTCGGTTAGCGCCTTGGTTATCGAACGATTTGCAGGCTGCGGCCTTCCAGCTCAAGCCCGGGCTGCGGCGCACCATAGAAGCCGGTCGTGACGCCAACGCGCTTGCCGCCATCGTTTCCGGATCGGGCCCCACCTGCGCGTTTCTTGCGGCCGGCGAGGCGGAGGCGATCGCGCTGGTCGCCGCGCTTTCGGGTTCAGGTGCGTGTCGCGCCGTGCGGCGGGCGCACGGCCCGGTGGCGGGCGCGCGTGTCGTCGCGAGCACAACGCCCGCATGAACCTCGTCAACGCCGAAGCCATCTCGCTTTCGTACGGCGTACGTCCTTTGTTGGACGACGTTTCGCTCGGTCTCGGTGACCGCGACCGTGTCGGCATCGTCGGAAGAAACGGCGCAGGAAAAACCACGCTGATCCGTGTTCTTGCGGGGATCGAGCAGCCGAATGACGGCCGGGTTACACACGCGGGTGGCCTTCGTGTCGGCGTGTTGTCGCAGGGCGACGATCTCGATCCCGACGCCACCGTGCGGCACGTCGTGCTCGGTGACCGGCCCGAACACGACTGGGCCGGTGATCGGGTACTCCGCGAGGTTGTCACCACACTGCTACGCGATGATCTGGTTTCTCGCCAGGTACGGACGCTTTCGGGTGGTGAGCGCCGACGCGCGGCGTTGGCGCATCTACTGGTGAGCGATCTTGACTTATTGATGCTCGACGAGCCGACCAACCATCTCGATATCGAGACCATCGACTGGCTGGCGAAACACCTTGTCGGACGGCGAGGAGCGCTCGTCACCGTGACTCACGATCGCTGGTTTCTCGACGCCGTTTGCACCCGAACGTGGGAAGTCGATGCTGGCCGCGTCATGCAGTACGACGGGGGATATGCGGCCTACGTACTCGCCCGGGCAGAACGTGAACGCATTGCTGCGGTTACGGAGGAGCGGCGACAAAACCTAGTGCGCAAGGAACTTGCCTGGCTACGGCGCGGCCCGCCCGCGCGGACTTCGAAGCCGCAGTTTCGAATCGATGCGGCTAACGCGCTGATCGCCGACGAGCCCCCGGCCCGAGATCGTGCGCAGCTCGCTTCGTTTTCGTCAACCAGGTTAGGAAAATCTGTCTTCGATCTGGAAAACGGTTCACTTCGTTTTGAGTCGGGCTCGTTTGGCGAGGTTACCGTGCTCGACGACGTCACGTGGCGGGTCGGGCCGGGCGATCGCATCGGACTCGTCGGCGTCAACGGCAGCGGCAAGACATCGCTGCTGCGGGTACTCGCTGGCTTGCAGTCGCTCGATGGCGGCCAGCTGCGCACCGGGCAGACCGTGCGCATTGGGTATTTGTCGCAACACGTCGTCGAACTTGATGCAACGATGCGCGTTCTCGAGGCGGTCGAGTCGATCCGCCGGCAAACGGTGCTCGGCGACGGCCGGGAGTTGTCGGCGTCCGCGTTGCTCGAGCGCTTCGGCTTCACTGGGGAGCGGCAGTGGACCCCGGTCGGTGACCTGTCGGGCGGTGAGCGGCGGCGCCTGCAGTTGCTGCGGTTACTGATGGATGAGCCCAACGTGCTACTGCTCGACGAACCCACTAACGACCTTGACGTCGACACGTTGACGGCGCTGGAGGACCTGCTCGACGGCTGGGCCGGCACGCTTATCGCGGCTTCGCACGACCGCTACTTTCTCGAGCGTGTCTGTGACGACGTCGCTGCCTTGACGGGTGCCGGCCAGCTGACGACGCTGCCAGGCGGCGTCGACGAATATCTTTCGCGCCGAGCCTCCGCGGCTACCGGCGCCGACTCAACGGCTACTGCGCGTTTCGCCGTCCCGGCTTCGGCTGAGCGGGCTGCCCTCGTCCCGACTTCCGTCGTCCCGGCTTCAAATGGCGGTGAGCGCGACGCGCGCGAGGCGCGCAAGGAGATGGCTCGGCTCGAGCGGCAGCTGTCGAAACTAGCTGCGCGCGAAGAAGAACTGCACGCACAGCTCGCCGACGCGGCCGCCGATTACGTGAAGGCGCAGGAACTCGATACGACGCTACGCGCGCTGCAGGCAGAGCGGAGCAACCTCGAAGAGGCCTGGCTCACAGCGGCAGATCAGACGTAACCACCTGGGGTAGCGGAAGCGCAGGAAGCCCGTCGATGCTGGCGGCGTTGCGGGTGCGGTGGTAAGTCGCGAGTTCTTCGGGCGTGCGGCGGCCATTCGATTTCTCTAACACGTCACGATCGCCAAGATATTCGTACAGCGGGACGGCGAAGCCGCACGATGTACTGACCCGCTCGACATCGATAACGATGATCGCCCTGGCGCCCGGCCGTTGGCGGAAACGCTGTGCTAGCGGGCCGAATTCCGCATCGGTAGGCATGAGAACACGGTCGTTGTGGCTTCTGCCCTTTTTCAGGGCTGGAGTGTTCGGGTTTTGAAGCGGCTGTGGAGTCGGGGTTTTCTGGTGGGGTCGAGCCATTTGGGTGGG
>JBOGEK010000324.1:0-3704 GCA_050743645.1 Acidothermaceae bacterium | reverse complement strand
TGCTCGGCGAGCGCACCGCCGAAGAGATCAAGATGGCGATCGGGTCGGCGTTCCCCGCACCAGACGAGCCGCACGCCGAGATCCGCGGCCGCGACCTCGTGAGTGGCCTCCCGAAGACGATCGTCGTCAGCGCCGCCGAGATCCGCAAGGCGATCGACGAGCCGGTCAACGCCATCGTCGACGCGGTGAAAACCACCCTCGACAAGTGCCCACCCGAGCTCGCCGGCGACATCATGGACCGCGGCATCGTCCTCACAGGCGGCGGCGCGCTGCTCACCGGCCTTGACGAGCGGCTTCGCCACGAGACCGGCATGCCGATCCACATCACCGAGCGTCCGCTCGACTCAGTGGCGATGGGCTCGGGCAAGTGCATCGAGGAGTTCGAGGCCTTGCAGCAGGTCCTCATCTCCGAGCCGCGCGGCCACTGATCGCGGTCGGTACGCCGCGCCTGAGACGACCGATATGAATGAACGCGCGCGGCCGTGAGGGACAACCGCCGTACCCGCCTCGTCCTTGCGCTGCTGCTGCTCACCGCCTTCACGTTGATCACGCTCGACTACCGGGCGAACGGTGGTGGCGCGTTCGGTTCCGCTCGCCGCACGGCGTCGTCGTGGTTCGGACCCGTCGAGCGGGTCGCGGCTGACGTCGTCCGACCGGTTCGTCATGCGGCGCAGGCGGTCGGCTCGATCGGTAGCAACAGCAAGAAGGTGCGCGACCTGCAAAAGCAGGTGTCGAGCCTGCAGCAGCAACTGCGCAACATCCCGTTCGACGAGCATCGCGTCGACGAGCTCAACAAGTTGCTCCGCGAGTCGAGTGTCGGTCAGTACAAGCTGGTCTATGCCCAGGTGATCGCGGTCGCGGCCGCCGACGGCTTCGAGTGGACCGCAACGATCGACGCCGGCTCGATCGATGGCCTGAAGCCCGACATGACGGTACTCAACGGTGACGGCCTGGTAGGTCGGACGACGATTGTCGGTACCTCGACGTCGACCGTCTTGCTGGCCATCGACCCGCAGTTCCATGTCGGCGTGCAACTGGCGGACGGACAAACCGCCGTGGTCAGCGGCCGGCAGAAGGCCGACATGAGCGTCGAGCTGATCGACCCCAGCGCTCGGGTGAAGCCTGGCGACGGCTTGGTCACTCGCGGGTCGACCGACCAGACACCTTTCGTCGCGGGGGTGCAGGTCGGCAGCGTCGTCTCCGCCACCCATCCGCTCGCGGGCGAGGTTCAGACCGGGTCGGTCAAGCCTTACGTCGACTTCAGCTCACTTGACCTCGTCGGCATTGTCGTGCAACCGCCGCGCACCGATCCACGCGACGCGTTGCTCAGCTCGCCCGTCCCGACGGTCACCGTTACCGCCACGGTCACGGCGTCACCGACTGCTCCAGCCTCAGCGCCCGCAAGCGGCACCACGCATTCGCTGGTCACGCATTCGGCGACGTCGAGCCGTAAGGCGACGTCGTCGACTTCGGCGAAGTCGACCCCGAAGTCGACCCCGAAACCGTCGATAAAACCGAGCGTGACGCCGGCGCCGAACCCGACACCCACTACTCCGAACTCAACGGCGACGCCGGCGGCTCCCGCTGCGGCTGCCGGAAGCACCGGGGCAGCCGGTGGCTAGGTCGGCACAGGTCACGCTCATCGTCGTGCTGGTGCTGCTCGCGGCGGTGGTCAACTCTGTCGTGCTTGCGCCGCTCGACCTGCCAGGATCGCCACCGAACGTGCTGCTGCTCGTCGTCGCAGCACTTGCGCTCGTGCTCGGGCCTGTAGGCGGCGCCTTCATCGGTTTCTTCGCGGGATTGGCCGCCGACGTGTTGCCGCCGGCCGATCACCTCATTGGCCGCTACGCGCTGGTGTTGTGCCTGATCGGGTACCTCGTCGGGTTGTTGCGCGAGGAGGCACGTGACTCGGTTTTGCTGGCACTGGTTTCGGTCGCCATCGCGGCCGGGATCGCGACCGTGCTGTACGGCTTGCTCGGTGGTGTGTTGAGCGACGGTCGCGTCGGTGCGCACGCGCTCATCAGCACGGTGCCGTACTCAATCGTGTACGACGTGATCTTGGCGCCTTTCGTCGTCCCGTGGATCATGTCGCTTGCCCGCAGAACCCAGCCACAGGTCACGCACAAGTGAGGGCCAGACTGGATCTCGTCCCCGGAACTCGTCGTGGCGGCCCGGCGTCGTCGATGATGGGGCTCTCGACATCGGGGAGGGCGTCGTGAACGACCGGTCGCGACTGCGCCTGGTGATTTTGAGCGCCCTTGTTTTGTCACTGCCCATCACCTTGATCGGTCGGCTTTGGTACATGCAGGCGCTTGCCGGTTCGCAGTACACCGCGGCGCTGAACCACCAGACCACCCGCGAGGTGAAGACCGTTGCTCCACGTGGTCTGATCGTCGACGACGTCGGAAACCCGTTGGCCAGCAACGACAGTGCGCTAGTCGTCACCGCGTTGAGCACCGAGTTGCCGGCGGCCAATATCGGCACGACGAAAGACCCAGTGCCAAACCCGAAGCGCGCCGAAGAATTCGCCAGGCTGTCGGCAATTCTCGGCGTCGACGCGAAGACCCTCGATGCCAAGGCGACACTATGTGATTACGTCACCTACGGTGCTGCCGCGCCGACGAAGAATCCGGGTTGCTGGACCGGTTCGCCGCTGCAGCCGATCCCGTTGGTCACCATCAACAACAGCACCCCCGATGGTGTGCAGCACGCCACCGACGTCGCACTGCAGGTGCTCGAGCAGCAAGAGCTGTTCCCTGGCGTTACGGCACAGGTCGAAGACGTGCGTAACTATCCGGCACCTAAGGGCGCATCGGCCGCGCAGTTGATCGGCCACGTCGGCAAGATCACCGGCGACGACATCAAAAAGGCCAAGACGGACGGCGAAAAGCAAACGTTGACCGACGAAGCCGGCGCGGGCGCGTTCGTGGGCCAAGAAGGACTCGAAGCCGAGTACAACCAGTATTTGCAAGGAACCATGGGCACCAAGACCGTATCGGTCGACCCGGCAGGAAACCCGCTCTCAACGCTTTCTGAGGTGGCGGCCACGCCTGGTGACGAGGTCGTCACGAGCATCGACGCCAAGGTGCAGAAGATCGCGGAGCAGGCGCTGGCCGACGCCGTCAACCACGCGCGTACCGTGCCCCAGCTCACCGGTAACCATGAGAACAAAACCGTGCACGCCGACGCGGCAGCGGCAGTCGTGCTCGACGTGCGCACCGGTCACGTGATCGCGGCCGCGAACTATCCGACGTACAACCCGAGTGTCTGGGACGGCGGGGCGATCGACGCGAAAACCTATGCAGCGCTGCAAAAGCAGCCCGGCAGTCCGCTGTTCTCTCAGGCGATTCAGGGTCAGTACGCGCCCGGATCCACGTTCAAGGTCGTCACCACAGCGGGGGCGGTCAACACGCCGTACTTCTCGTTGGGTGGCACCTACGAATGCCCGGGCGTCTTTCGCGTCGGCAACCAGACCTTCACCAACTTCGAGGGTGAGACCGGCCAGGGCAACATCACCTTCCAGCGGGCCTTGGTCACGTCGTGCGACACGTTCTTTTACTCCGTCGCTGACACGTTGTGGAAGGCCGACGGTGGCATCAAGCCCGTCGCACACCCGAGAGACGCGCTGATAGACGAGGCCGAAGCCTTCGGCTTCGGCAAGCCCACCGGAATCGACCTTCCGATCGACGGCGCCGGCGACATCG
>JBOGEK010000323.1:0-21693 GCA_050743645.1 Acidothermaceae bacterium | reverse complement strand
TACAAGGATCAGTACAAGGCGGCCGGCCTTACCTACGAGCACAGGCTGATCGACGACATGGTCGCGGCCTCTATCAAGTGGGACGGCGGCTTCGTCTGGGCCTGCAAGAACTACGACGGTGACGTGCAGTCCGACACGGTGGCGCAGGGCTTCGGATCGCTGGGCCTGATGACGTCGGTGCTGATGACGCCCGATGGCAAGACGGTCGAAGCCGAAGCCGCGCACGGAACGGTCACTCGTCACTACCGTCAGCACCAGGCAGGCAAGCCGACGTCCACCAACCCGATCGCCTCGATCTATGCCTGGACCCGCGGCCTGCAGCACCGGGGCAAGCTCGACAACACGCCCGATGTCGTGAAGTTCACCGATGCACTCGAGACGGTCTGCGTCGAGACCGTCGAGAGCGGCAAGATGACGAAGGACCTCGCGCTGCTCGTCGGGCCGGACACTGCCTGGCTCACCACCGAGCAGTTCCTCGCCGCTCTCGACGAGAACCTGAAGGCCAAGCTCGGCTAACGAGCCGCCGGCCACGTCGGTGCACTGCGTCGAGCCCTGTCGCGATCCAGCCGATACCGTTGACGACATGGACGGATGCCATTGTTCGGGACTTGGTTGTCGATGCCATAAGGCCCTGCCGCAATGAGCGTATTTCTGAACGTCCTCGTCGTCCTCGCGCTCGTGCTCATCGAGGCGCTGTTCGTGGCCACCGAGATTTCGTTGGTGTCGCTGCGAGATAGCCAGGTAAAAGGCCTTGCACTCAGAGGACGACGGGGTGCTGCCGTGGCCCGCCTCACCTCCGACCCGAACCGTTTTCTCGCGGCGGTGCAGATCGGCGTCACCCTGACCTCATTGCTGTCGTCGGCGTACGGCGCGGTCACGCTGTCGCACGCCACCGGCGACGGCCTGCAGTCGCTCGGCATGGCCCACACCGGGGCCGACGTCCTCGGGTTTTTGCTTGTCACACTGGCAATTTCGTTCGTGACGCTCGTCATAGGTGAGCTTGCTCCGAAGCGGCTGGCGTTGCAGCGGGCCGAAGCGGCGGCCCAACTGGTTGCACCGAGTCTCGACCGATTCGCGAGCATGATGCGTCCGGTGATTTGGTTGCTGTCGCTGTCGACGAATGCGGTCGTGCGGCTGGTGGGCGGAGACCCAGGCGCCACTCGCGAAGAGATCAGCGAGGAGGAGTTGCGTGGCCTGGTCAGGTCCCACGAGGCCTTCGGCCGCGACGAGCGGCAGCTGATCAACGAGATTTTCAGCGCGGGCGATCGGCGACTTCGTGAGGTGATGGTCCCGCGCACGGAGGTGCAGTTTCTCGACGCCGCCACCACTGTCGCCCAGGCCTGGCGGGCGGTCGGTGAAGGCCCGCACAGCCGCTACCCCGTCGTCCGCGGATCGCACGACGACGTCGTCGGATTCGTGCACATCCGCGACCTGGTCACCCCACACGTCGAGGGCGACGCCCGAGTCGTGCGCGTCGCCGACCTGGCTCGCCCGGTGCCGATGCTGCCCGACGGCAAAAACGTGCTAGTGGCGCTCGCCGAAATGCGCCGCGACCGGCAGCACCTGGCGATCGTGGTCGACGAGTACGGCGGCACCGCGGGCATCGTCACGCTCGAGGACCTCGTCGAAGAGGTCGTCGGCGACATCCGCGACGAGTACGACATCGACACCGCCACCTCGCAGCGGTTGCGTGGCGGCGACGTCGTCGTCGACGGCCTGCTGAACACCGACGACTTCGCCGACGAGTCGGGCGTCGAGCTGCCTGAGGGTCCTTACGAGACGGTGGCCGGCTACGTCGTCGCTGAACTCGGTCACCTGCCCGAAGTCGGGGAGGGGGTCGACGTCGAAGGGTCCGGCGGGTACCGGCTGATCGTCGATGAACTAGACGGACGGCGGGTGGCGCGGGTGCGGGTCAGCCACTCCGACGAGCCGGTCGAGCAGGCGGCCGACCCGAATACGCCCGCGCCGGGGGCGGGCACACCCGCACCGGCGGCGGCCCCCAGCACTCGCCCAGCTGGCGCGGACACGAATGCGGCCTCGCAGCCGGCCGACCCGAATGCGCAGGCGCCCCTCACCGAGGATTTGAAACAATGACCGGTATGGCCTCCGATTCCGTTGCCGACCCGTCCGCAGCTAGGCTCGCCGACCGCTCACGGCGCCAACGCGTGCTGTCGGGCATCCAACCGACGTCCGACTCGTTTCATCTCGGAAACTACCTGGGCGCGCTGCGGCACTGGGTCGATCTGCAGGACGACTACGAGGCGTTCTACTGCGTGGTTGACCTGCATGCGATCACGGCTGATTGGGACCCCGATGTGCTGCGTCGCCGCACCCGGGTGTCGGCCGCGCAGCTGCTGGCGATCGGGCTCGATCCGGCGAAGTGCGCGCTGTTCGTGCAAAGCCACGTACCTGAGCACACCGAGCTGGCCTGGATCTTCTCCTGCCTTACCGGCTTCGGTGAGGCAAGCCGCATGACGCAGTTCAAGGACAAGTCGTCGCGCAGCAGCAACGTCGGAGTCGGGCTGTTCACCTACCCGATCCTGCAGGTCGCCGACATCACGATCTATCAGGCCGATCGGGTGCCTGTCGGTGAAGATCAGCGGCAGCACCTCGAACTCACCCGCGACCTCGCGCAGCGGTTCAACGCGCGTTTCGGGCCGACTTTCGTCGTACCCGAGCCGCACATCGTCAAGGAGACCGGCAAGATCTTCGACCTGCAGGAGCCGACGGCGAAGATGAGCAAGTCACTGCCCGACGCGGGCGCGATCAACCTGCTCGATGACCCGAAGAAGCTGGTGAAGAAGATCAAGTCGGCGGTCACTGACAGCGGGTCAGAAGTGCGTTTCGACGAAGAGAATAAGCCGGGGGTCAGCAATCTGTTGACGGTCTATTCGGCGCTGTCGGGCCGGCCGATCAGCGACCTCGAATCGGCCTATTCCGGCAAGGGCTACGGTGACTTCAAGAAAGATCTGGCCGACGTCGTCGTCGAATTCGTCACGCCGGTGCAGCAGGAGGTGCGACGCTATCTCGACGATCCGGCATCCCTCGACGCGATTCTCGCGACGGGCGCCGAGCAGGCTCGCAGTGTCGCGATCACGACGATGGAGCAGGTGAGAGAACGAGTCGGCTTCTTGCCCGGAAAGGCCTGAACCGCTTGAAGGGCAGTGGCTTTGAAGGACAGTGGTTGTTTGAAGGACAGTGGCTTTGAAGGACAGTGGTTGTTGAACGGTACTGAATCTTTTCTGCGCGTCGAACCGACGGTTGGAGTGTTGCCGTGGCGGCGATGACGATCGGCGTGGCCATCGGCCTGCCCGAGCCCTACGCGGCCGAGTTGCAGAAATGGCGCGAAGATCTGGGTGACCCGATGGCGCTGGCGATACCTGCGCACGTCACGTTGGTGCCGCCGACCGAAATCGACTCCGCGGAATTGCCGCGGTTAGAAGAGCACCTACGCGCGGTCGCAGCAGACCAATGGCCGTTCGAAATTCAGCTTCGCGGTACCGGTAGTTTCCGACCGGTTTCACCGGTTGTTTTCGTGTCACTCGCCACTGGCATCAGCGGCTGCGAGCGTCTCGAGAAGGCGGTGCGCACCGGTCCGCTCGACCGGCCGCGCAAGTTCAACTATCACCCGCACGTGACTGTGGCGCATGATTTACCCGATGCGTCGCTCGATCGCGCATTTGCTGAGTTGGCCGACTACCAGGCGACTTTCGACGTCACGCAGTTCGGCCTGTTCGAACAAGGAGCCGACGGGTTTTGGCGCACCGAGCGAGATTTCCCGCTCGGTCACCTAGCTGGATCAGCATAACCGGGTGGCGCAGCAGTCGCCGAGCCGCGGCTTCACGGGACGAGTGCGCGGACTCCCTCGGCCTGCGGCCCCTTCTGGCCTTGCGTGACCTCAAATTCGACCCGCTGATCCTGGTCGAGCGACTTGTAACCGTCCATCTGAATCGCCGAGTAGTGAACGAAGACGTCCGGACCACCGTCGACCGCGATGAAGCCGAAGCCCTTTTCAGCATTGAACCATTTGACCGTGCCTTGCGCCACGACGACTCCCTGAACTTCAACTGAAACTGCGCCGACCCGAATGGGAACAGCACGCACTCGCGACTCGTTAAAAGCCGACCGGCCGGAAAGCTACACGTCGTGATCGCTCAGGGGAAGGCGTCCGACAAAGATTGCCGCAAATTCCGACGACGTAATTACGTGCGGGTGCCGTCAGGGCTGATCTGAAACTTGCTCTAAAGCGGATAACCGCGACAATCCCGCGAGATAACGGTCGTCACGCCGGGTCTGCCGCCGGCGCTGGCTGACGAACCTCAGCAGGGCCAGCGCGAAGATCAATCCTCCGACGGCGACGGCCGCCCACATCAGCACAGAGTTCAGTGACGTGCCTGTTGAATGCCGACCCGCTGCGGGCGCACCCGCTGCCGCTGCGCCACCCGCGCCATCGGAGCCACCCGCGCCACCGGAGCCGCTTGATCCAGCAGCGCCGACGGTGGCGACGCCGATTCCGGCCCCCGACCCGTTCTCGCTCGAGCCACGTCCGTTTGACCCCGCCGCGCCACTCGACCCAGCTGCACTGCTCGACCCCGCTGCACTACTCGACCCAACCTTGGGTGTCGTGGCGGCCACGGCGAGTTTCTCGGCCGGGGTGGGCGTCGGGGCTGTTGTCGGGCTGGTCGGGCTGGTCGGGGCGGCGTCGGCTGGCAGCGGGTTGACGAGGAGTCCGACGCCGCTGGCACTCGAGGTTGCGGACGCATCAGCCGTGCCGGCCGAGCCAGCCGAGCCGCCCGAGCGGGCGCCCCCACGACTCTTCGCGTCGGCGGCCTTCGCCGGACGGGCGGACGCTGTTTTTGCGGGGTTGGCGGCGAGTTCGACCTGGTCGGCGGCGAACCCCCAGTCGAGCAGCGACTTGACCTCGTTCCAGAAGTTCGGCTGATCGCGCATCACCGCGACGATGATCGTGTGGCCGTTTCGCGTTGCCGCGCCTACGTAGCTAGCCTCCGCCGCGACGGTGTAGCCGTTCTTGCCACCGACCATGCCCGGGTACTGCACGAGCAGGTGGTCGTGCGTCTGGATCTGGAACGTCTTGCCGCCCGGCGCCGGAAACGCCGCGTTCGTCAGCGCCAAGTAGTGCCGGAAGTCGGCATTTCCCAGCCCCGCCCGAAAGATCAAAGCAAGATCGTAGGCGGACGACGACTGGCCTGGCGCGTCGAGCCCGTTCGGCGTCTTGGCGACCGTGTCGCCTGCTTGCAGGGACGCAGCCTCGGCGTTCATCTCGGCCAGTGTCGGGGCCAGCCCGCCGTTCGCGTCGGCCAACGCGACCGCGGCATCGTTGGCCGACATCATCAACATCGCGGTGAACAGGTCACCTACCTTGTAGGCCGTGCCCGCGACGATGCCGGCCTTCGTGCCGTCGACGCTCGGAGCGTCGCTTTGGGCCATCGTCGGGAAGGTCGGCTTCAGCCGCGGCAACAGCGTCATCGCCGTCAGCGTCTTCAGCGTGCTCGCCGGCGCGAGCTTCTGGTGGGCGTCTTTGGCGGCCAGGACCACGCCGGTGTCGGCGTCGGCGATCACGAACGAGGTGGCGCTCGTCGGGGGCAGCGCGGGTATCCCCGCCGCACTGTCGACCGCGATGCCGGACGAGCCCAACCGCCCGCCGCCGATCACGTCGTCGGCAATCACGCCGGACGCCGAGCGAGGGCCGCCGCCGGCCGCCGACGTGCCGCCCGACCCGGGATCGAGCACACGGGCAGCGGCAACGCCGGGCGCCGCGAGCGTGCCGACAGACGCCGTCATGGCCACCAACACGGTGGCGCCGGCGCGCGCTCCGAGGCCGCGCAGCCGCACTGAAGGTGCAGCGGCTGCCGCGACGCGAGATGCGCTGGATCGACTCCCCGCAGGCCAGCCGCCGCGCGGTCGACCGGCTAACCGGTGGCTGCGTGGTCGGTCCCCGACAAGCCGGGTGCGGAGTGAGGGCATGACCGGCACAGAGTAGCCGACCGAGATTGCGATCCCACCCAGGAACGCCGCGGCGTCGGCCGGAAAGCGCACTAGGGTCGAGACCATGGATGACCGGAGCGAATCGGGCCTGCCGATCGAGGCGGTGTACGACGCTGCGTCCCTCGACGGTTTCGAGCCCGCGGTCGCGCTTGGTGAACCAGGTGATTTTCCTTACACCCGAGGCGTTTATCGCACCATGTACCGAGGCCGGCTATGGACCATGCGGCAGTACGCCGGATTCGGCACTGCCGCAGCGTCGAACCGCCGTTACCACCAGCTGTTGAACGCTGGGACGACCGGACTCTCGGTCGCCTTCGATCTGCCGACCCAGATGGGTTATGACTCCGACGACCCGATTGCCGGCGGCGAGGTCGGCAAGGTCGGCGTGGCAATCGATTCGGTCGACGACATGCGCACGCTGTTCGACCAAATCCCACTCGACCAGGTGTCGACCTCGATGACCATCAATGCTCCGGCGTCGCTGTTGTTGCTGATGTATCAAATCGTCGCCGAGACGCACGGAATAGACGCGTCTGCATTGCGAGGCACCGTGCAAAACGACGTCCTCAAAGAATATATCGCTCGTGGTACATACATCTTTCCGCCTCGAGCGTCGCTACGGTTCGCGACCGACCTTTTTGCGTATTGCAAGAGCGAAATCCCTCAGTGGAACACGATCTCAATATCGGGTTACCACATGGCCGAGGCCGGAGCTACCCCGGTGCAGGAGGTAGCGTTTACGCTCGCAAATGCGATCGAATACGTGCGTGCTGCCAAGGACGCGGGGCTCGACGTCGATGAATTCGCACCGCGTCTGACCTTCTTCTTCGTCGCTCGCACGTCGCTGCTCGAAGAGGTAGCGAAATTCCGGGCGGCGAGGAGAATCTGGGCGCATGTGATGCGTGACGAGTTCGGCGCGCAAGACCCGCGCTCGATGATGCTCCGCTTCCACACGCAGACCGCAGGCGTGCAGCTCACCGCGCAACAGCCTGAACTCAATCTCGTGCGGGTGACCGTGCAGGCGCTCGCCGCCGTCCTTGGTGGAACTCAATCGCTTCACACGAATGCATATGACGAAGCAATCGCGCTACCCACCGAGAAAGCCGCCCGGCTGGCATTACGCACGCAACAGGTGCTTGCCTACGAAAGCGACATCGCGAAGACCGTAGACCCATTCGCCGGCTCTTACGCAGTCGAGGCGATGACCGACGACGTCGAAAATGCAGTACGTGAACTCATGCAACGCGTCGAAGACCTCGGTGGCGCGGTGGCGGCGATCGAACAGGGATTTCAGCGTGGTGAGATCGAGCGCGCCGCATACGACGTGACGCGTGGGGTCGACGACGGGGAGCGGATCGTCGTCGGCGTCAACCGTTTCGTCGCCGACGACGAAGAGGAGTACCAGTCGTTGCGCGTCGATCCCGGGCTAGAGGCCGAGCAAGTGGCCCGGCTCGGCGAGCTGCGTTCGTCGCGCGACGTCGACGCCGTCCACACGGCTCTGGACGCCGTGGCGCATGCGGCGCGCGGCACCGACAACGTATTGCCGCCGATCAAGGAGGCGCTCGCCGCGCGCGCAACGCTTGGCGAGATTTGCACGACGCTGAAGGGGGTGTGGGGCAGCTACGAGCCGAAATGAAGTGAACGCGAGGGCACCCGAGTCACGTTGAAGAACATCCTTGCCGCCAATCCGCGTGGTTGAAACCTAGCCGCGGGGTAAGGGGCAACCGGTGCAGCGTGCGGGGGTGCCGAGTCGAAAGGAACCAAAATCGTGATTGTCGTTGTCGTCGTCGCCGCAGTGGTCGCCCTGGTGCTCTTCGGGCTGATCATGGCGAAAGGCCGTTCGCGTTTCTCCGACGAGAGCGAACGCTTCCGATACGTCTCGGATCTCACGTCGCAATGGAGCCGGCAAGGGAGTCGGCAAGGAGGCCCGCAGGACGGGACTCAAGGCGGGACTCAAGGCGGGACTCAAGGTGGCGCTCAAGGTGGCGCTCAAGGTGGCGAGCATGCGAGCGGGCCGGGCCAGGGCGGATCCGGCGATCAGCTGCCGCACCTGCCCGCCGGATCGATCGACCTGCGTGAAGGGCGCCCTGTCGTGCCTGTCCCGGCGCCGGCTCCCGCTGATCGAGCCGGTTCGTCGGAGCGCAGGTAACCGCGGTGGCGGCCCGCGCAGCTGGAAGCCGGCACATCGCAGCTCCAGCGGCGAGGCTGCCACATCACAGCGCCATAACGTTCTGCGCCCCGGCATGGTTGACGGCCTAGTCAAGCGCATAATCTCGTCCGGGATGAGACGCCTACCGGCGTCCGCAACCCGTTCGTCCTTCAGGGATTGATCTATCGGCGAAAGACCGGAGGCGTCGTGAAGAAGACCGTCCAGGCCATCGCGGCTACGGGCATCGTGGCGCTCGCGATGACTGCATGTAGCAGCAAGCCGTCGAGTTCGGCGTCGAGCACCACCCCGACGACGAGCGCCCCGGCAGCGAGCAGCGCAAGCCAGCCGAGCACACCCGCGAGCGCATCGGCACCGGCCAGTTCACCCGCGGGTAGCGCGGCCTCGACCGGCTCGGCAAATCTGTGCATGGTGCTCGACACCGGCGGTGTTGACGACCGCTCGTTCAACCAGTCGTCGTGGCAGGGTCTGCAAGACGCCAACAAGGCGAACCCCAACATCAAGATTTCCTACGTCGCGTCGAACACCCAAAACGACTACACGCCGAACCTGAACGCCGAGGTGGCGAAGGGCTGTGACTCGGTCATCGCCGTGGGCGGCCTGATGGCTGACGCCGTCACCGCAGCCGCGAAGGCGAACCCGAACCAGCAGTTCGCCGAGATCGACAATCCGTCGGTCGGGCCGAACGACTACGGCATCCAGTTCAACACCGCGCAGGGTGGCTTCCTCGGTGGCTACCTCGCAGCCTCGATGACCAAGTCGGGCACCGTCGCGACCTACGGCGGCCTGAACATCCCGCCGGTCACCATCTACATGGATGGTTTCTGGGAGGGCGTGCAGTACTACAACCAGCAAAAGAGCAAGAGTGTGAAGGTGCTCGGTTGGGATGAGAAGAACCAGAAGGGCGGCACGTTCGCGCAGAGTTTCACCGACCAGAACAAGGGCCGGTCGATAACTCAGTCCTTCATCTCCCAAGGCGCCGACATCGTCTTCCCGGTCGCGGGCGGTACCGGCCTCGGCTCGGGCGCGGCAGCGGCGGCGTCCGGTGGGAAAGTCAGCGTTATCTGGGTCGACACCGACGGTTGCGTGAGTGCCCAGCAATACTGCTCGGTGTTCTTGAGCAGTGTCGTCAAGGGTCTCGCGACGGCAGTGACGAGCTACGCCAACGACGTCACATCGGGCAAGAAGCTCGGCGGCCAGAGCTACATCGGCACGCTGGCCAACGATGGAACCGGACTCGCTCCGTTCCACGACTTCGATTCGAAGGTGCCCGCGAACGTGAAGTCGGAGCTCGACTCGATCAAGGCCGACATCATCAGTGGCAAGATTTCGATCACGTCACCTAGCCAACCCAAGTAATCGTCCGAGCTGCCCTGCGATCCAGGGCTTTGGTGCGCGGGCGGGGCCCAACCGGGCCCGCCCGCGCGCCACATTCAGCGTCATCTACCGCCATGTGCTGCGGGTGCACGGGCGTAGCGTCGCCTCGTCGGATCCTTGGGTGAAGCTGGAGCTGCTGTGAAACTCGAACTTCGCGGCATCACCAAGCGTTTTGGCTCGCTGGTTGCCAACGACCGGATCGATCTCACTATCGAGCCGGGCGAGATCCACGCGCTGCTCGGTGAAAACGGCGCGGGCAAAAGCACGCTGATGAATGTGCTCTACGGGCTGTACGAGCCCGACGAAGGCGAAATCGTGCTCGACGGCCGCCCGACGAAACTGCGCGGACCGGGCGACGCGATGGCCGCCGGAATCGGCATGGTGCACCAGCATTTCATGCTGATCCCGGTATTCACCGTCGCCGAAAATGTCATGCTCGGCCACGAAGAAACGAAAAGCGGGCCACTGAAATGGCTCGATCGCAAGGCCGCTCGGGCCAAGGTGGACGACGTCTCTCGGCGTTACGGTCTGGCGGTCCCCGCCGACGCGCTGGTGGCCGACTTGCCGGTCGGCGTCCAGCAGCGCGCCGAGATCGTGAAGGCACTGACCCGCGACGCAAAAGTTCTCGTCCTCGACGAACCGACGGCGGTGCTCACGCCACGCGAAATCGACGACCTGATGGTGGTCATGCGCCGGCTGCGCGATGCGGGTACGTCGATCGTCTTTATCAGCCACAAACTCAAAGAGGTCAAGGCGGTCGCCGACAAAGTCACCGTCATCAGGCGCGGCAAAGTGGTCGGCCAACCGAGTCCGAGTGCGAGCGAGCAGGAACTCGCGTCGCTGATGGTCGGACGGCCGGTGAAGCTCACCGTTGAGAAGGCGTCCTGCCAGCCCAAAGACGTCGTTTTGGACGTCGAGGGGCTGCGCGTTGTCGACCCCGACGGAGTGGTGCAGGTCGACGATGTGTCGTTCCAGGTTCGCGGCGGTGAGATCTTCGCGATCGCCGGGGTGCAAGGCAATGGGCAGACCGAGGTCACCGAATGCCTGCTCGGGCTCGAAATACCTACCCAGGGAACGATTCGGGTTGAGGGTCGCGACATCGCAGGCGCCTCCGTCTACGACCGACTACGGCTCGGTATCGGATACGTGCCCGAAGACCGGCTGCACGACGGATTGGTCGGCAGCTTCACCGTTGCCGAAAATCTCGTGCTCGACCTCTACCATCGGCCGCCGTTCGCCAAGGGGCCGTCGCTCGACCTGAAAGCGTGTGCCACCAACGCTTCCGAGCGCATCGACGAGTTTGACGTGCGCACCCCTAGCGCAAGCGCGCTCGCGAGCACGTTGTCGGGTGGCAACCAGCAAAAGGTCGTGCTCGCACGTGAATTGTCGCGTGAACTCAAGCTGCTCGTTGTCGCCCAGCCCACTCGCGGACTCGACGTCGGTTCGATGGAGTTCGTGCATCGCCGCATTGTGCACGAGCGAGACCTCGGCACCGCCGTGGTGCTGGTGTCGACCGAACTCGACGAGGTGCTCGGCCTTGCTGACCGCATCGCCGTTATGTATCGCGGCCGCATCATCGGTGAATTGCCGGGTGGCGCTTCGGCTGAAGAAGTCGGCCTGCTCATGGCTGGCTCGGTGACGCAAGCGGCGCCGGCCGCCGGATCCGCCACGTCGTCCGCGCCTGGCACGTCTGGCACTTCTGGCACGTCTGGCACGTCTGGCACGTCTGGCACGTCCAGCGTGTCCAGCGCGTCGAGCGGGTCAGGCACGTCTGGCGCGCCGGCCCCCTCGGGCTCGTCCACCGGAGCAAGCGGTGAGTGAACCGTTAGGAAGCGACTCAGGCAGCGAAGTCGTGACCACCCCGTCGTCCGAACAATTGCCGGGCAGCTCAAGGGTGGCAGCGTCGCTGCAGTGGCTGCGGTCGACACATCCGGTTGTCGTCACGGTGCTCGCCTTCGTGGTGTCGGTGATCGTCGGTGGGCTGCTCATCGTCGTGACCGATGCGCCTACGCGCAAGGCTGCGCGATATTTCTTCGCCTCGCCCGGCGCGACGTTCTCTAAGGGTTGGGACGCGGTCTCGTCGGCATATGTCGCCCTGATCGAAGGGTCGATTTTCGATCTGCATGCGCACGGCGGCATCTGGCACGGACTCAATCCGCTGTCCGACACGATGCTGAACGCGACGCCGCTGATCCTTGCGGGCCTTGCGGTCGGGTTGGCATTTCGCACCGGACTGTTCAACATCGGCGTTCAAGGCCAGCTCATTCTCGGTGCGGTTTTCGCGGGCTACGTGGGATTCGCGTGGCACCTGCCGGTTGGCCTCCATGTCGTGGTTGCTCTAATCGCCGGAATGGTCGGCGGCGCGATCTGGGCCGGACTGGCCGGGTGGCTCAAATCTCGCACTGGCGCGCACGAGGTCATCACGACCATCATGCTCAACTACATTGCCTACTATCTGTTGGGCTACCTTCTGTCGCTCGACGGTTTCAAACGGAGTGGTTCGAACCAGGCGATTTCGCGAGTCGTCGACAGCAATGCTCGGCTGCCTAAGCTGTTTCCAGCCCCATGGCGCGTGCATGCCGGACTCATCGTCGCGTTGCTCGCGGCCGCGGCAGTTGCCTGGCTGCTCACCCGAAGCAGGGTCGGATTCCAATTGCGTGCGGTGGGCGCCAACCAAAACGCCGCCCGTACCGCTGGCATGAACGTGGGGCGCAATTACGTCGTTTCGATGGTGATCGCGGGTGCATTGGCTGGACTCGCCGGGTGCAGCCAGATTCTTGGCACCAACACCTCGATCACCCAAGACATCGACGCGGGGATCGGCTTCACCGGAATCACCGTTGCGTTGCTCGGCCGAGCCGATCCGTGGGCAACCGTGCTCGCAGGCTTGCTGTTCGGGGCATTGCAGGCAGGTGGCGTCGCGATGCAAAGCCGGACCGGAACGCCGATCGACCTCGTAACCGTGTTGCAGTCGATCATCGTCTTGTTCATCGCAGCGCCCGCATTGATCAGGTCGGTGTTCAGGCTTCGAGGCACGGCCGACGTCGGGAGCCAGCAGCTTGCCAAGGGGTGGAACGGATGAGCGCCGTCCGCGAAGCAGAAGCTCCTTTAGTTGCGACCCACCAGGTTGTCGAGGTACCGGCGTCGCGCAAGTCGCGACTGATCTCGGGCAGTGTTCTGGTCATCGTCGGCTTGCTTTGCGTGTTCGGCCTCGGACTTGGATCGCACGCCGGCTACGACGCGAAATTCGGGCTCTCGCCGACGGGCGCCACCATCAAGGTGCCGGCGCTCGTCGTTCCTGCCCGCATCGTCGCAATCGTGCTCGGCGCGCTCATCGTGGTTTTCGGCGTTTGGCGGATCAGCCGCGGTTTCTCGCGGCGGGCGATGCGCTGGGTTGTCGCGATCACGATTGTGGCAGTGGTGTTTTCCTTCCTGTGCTGGTCGTGCACCGGTTCGAAGGGGACGACGCTCGACCTGCTCGGGTTGCTGCAACAGACGATCTTCCTTGCGGTGCCGTTGATTCTGGGGGCGTTGGCTGGCGTTTTGTGTGAGCGCTCGGGCGTTATCAACGTTGCGATCGAGGGCCAGATGCTGGCCGGCGCCTTCGCGGGCGCGCTGTTCGGTTCGCTCAGCCACAACGCAGGCATCGGTGTGTTCGCGTCTCTCATCGCGGGCGGCCTCATCGGTGCGCTGCTTGCTGTCTTTGCGATTCGCTATCTGGTCAACCAGGTGGTGCTGGGCGTCGTGATCAACCTGTTAGCGCTCGGACTGACGGGATATGTCTACGACGCCGTGATGGCGAACGACCAGAACACCTACAACACACCGCCAGGCCTGCACATCATCAACATTCCCGGCCTGTCGGATATCCCGATTATTGGGCCGTTACTGTTCCAGCAAAATCTGATCGTTTATGCGATGTACGTGCTCATCGTCGTCATCGACGTCGCACTGTTCCGCAGCAGGTGGGGTTTGCGTACCCGCGCGGTGGGCGAGCATCCGAAGGCGGCCGACACGGTCGGTATCAACGTACGGCGCACGCGGTACGTGAACGTCATCATCGGGGGGCTCGTGGCAGGCCTCGGTGGCGCGTCGCTGACCTTGGGCTCGGCACTGCCGTTCGGTAAGAACATGACAAACGGTAAGGGATTCATCGCTCTTGCCGCTGTCATCTTCGGGCGGTGGAGTCCGCGAGGGGCCGTGGGTGCGGCGCTGCTATTTGGCTTTGCCGACGCGCTGCAAAACGTGCTCTCGTTCATCGGCACCCCCGTGTCGATTCCGTCGCAGATCCTTGCGATGTTGCCCTATCTCGCAACGATTCTGGCGGTCGCCGGGTTGGTTGGACGCGTGCGCGCACCAGCCGCTGATGGCGAACCGTACGTGGGCCGATGAGCGCGATCGACTGGGCTGCGCTGCGCACGGCTGCCACTGACGCGATGCGTAACGCGTACGTGCCGTATTCGAATTTCCCCGTCGGGGCCGCAGCATTGGTTTCCGACGGACGGGTCGTCGTCGGCTGCAATGTCGAGAACGCGTCATACGGGCTCACGCTGTGTGCCGAATGCGGTGTGGTTTCGAGTTTCCAGGCCACCGGTGGCGGCACGTTGCTCGCTCTCGCGTGCGTCGACCGTGACAGCCGGCAGTTGATGCCGTGCGGGCGTTGCCGCCAATTGCTTTTCGAACATGGGGGCGGGTCAATGCTGATCGACCATGTTAGTGGAGCGCTGCCGCTCGACCGATTGTTGCTCGACGCGTTCGGGCCGGCGAACCTCGGCGTGCACCAACAAGGGGCGCCGCAACAGGGCGCGCAGGCACAAGGCGCGCGGGAACGCGGCGCGCCGCAACAAGGAGCGCCGCAACAAGGAGCGCCGCAACAGATAGGGCAAGACGACGGGAGCAATGGCTAGTGGATGCCGTCGACGTCATTCGCACCAAGCGCGACACCGGTGTTCTCGACGATGCTCAGATCGACTGGGTGATCGAGGCATATATCAAAGGTGTAGTGGCCGAGGAGCAGATGGCTGCCTTGCTCATGGCGATTTTCTTCAGAGGCATGAACGCGCGTGAGCTGACCCGTTGGACCAGCGCGATGATCGCGTCGGGCGTGCGGATGAACTTCGACGACTTGCCCAGGCCAACCACCGACAAGCATTCGACTGGTGGTGTCGGCGACAAGATCACCTTGCCACTAACGCCCACGGTCGCAGCTTGCGGCGCAGCGGTGCCGCAACTGAGCGGCCGCGGACTCGGCCACACAGGCGGAACACTCGACAAACTCGAGTCGATCAGCGGCTGGCGGGCGTCGATCACGACCGACGAGATGTTCGCGCAGCTTCGCGACGTCGGCGCGGTCGTATGTGCCGCAGGAGACGGGCTCGCTCCGGCCGACCGCATGCTCTACGCCTTGCGCGACGTGACGGCAACGGTCGAGTCGATACCGCTTATCGCAAGCTCCATCATGAGCAAAAAGATCGCCGAGGGCACTGCTTCGCTCGTGCTCGACGTCAAAGTCGGCAGCGGCGCTTTTATGAAGGACGTCGAAACCGCCCGCGAGTTGGCGTCGACGATGGTCGAACTGGGTGCCTCGCACAGCGTGAAAACGGTCGCTTTGCTTACTGACATGAACACACCGCTGGGCCGCACTGCCGGGAATGCGTTAGAAGTCGCGGAGGCGCTCGAAGTTCTTGCCGGTGGCGGCCCGTCTGACGTCGTGGAGATCACTGTGACGCTCGCACGCGAAATGCTGCTGGCTTGTGGTCGTGGTGACGACAAAGACCCCGCCGACGCGTTGCGCGACGGTAGCGCGATGGATGTCTGGCGCCGCATGATTCGCGCGCAGGGCGGCGACCCCGATGCTGCACTGCCTCGCGCGGCGCATACCCAGGTGGTCACGTCGCCGACGTCCGGCCGGCTCGTACGTCTCGATGCGCTTTCGGTCGGGATGGCCGCGTGGCGGTTGGGAGCCGGGCGCGCACGCAAGGAAGACAGCGTTTCCTTCGGCGCAGGCGTCGAAATGCATGCCAAGCCGGGTGACCTCGTTCGTTCGGGCGATCCGCTGCTCACCTTGCATACCGACGACGAATCCCGCATCGCGTCGGCAATAGATGCGCTGGACGGCGGCTACCTCGTCGAGCCTTCGGAGGCTGATTTCCATGCCGCGCCCCAGGTGATCGAAAGGGTGAGTGCCTGATGCCAAGACTCATTGCTGCACCTGAGCGGATTCCGGTGCCGGGCGGCAAAGTGATCGACGAGTACGTCGGCCGGGTGGCGACCTCGACGTCTTCGGTGTCGGTGGCCCAGATGAACGCGCCCGCTGGTTGGAGTGAGCCGGCTCAAACGCCAGAGTTTGCCGAAATCACCTTGGTGCTGAAGGGTTCTCTTAGCATCGAGCACGAAGGCGGGGTGCTCGAGGTGCAAGCCGGGCAAGCCGTCGTGACCGAAGCAGGTGAACGGGTACGTTACTTCGTCGGAACCGAAGGGGCCGAATACGTCGCGATCTGCCTGCCGGCGTTCGCCCCTGATCTCGCACGCCGCGAGGCCGACGAATGATGGCCGGGTCGACGCGGGCTTTCGAAACGGCAGCCACAATCGCCGCGCGCGCCGCGCCCGGTGTGACCGGCACGCTCGGCACGCCCGGTGCGACCGGCACGCCGGGCACTCGGGCCTCCGAAACGCCAGCGACGATCGACCAGATTCGGCGGGCTCCGAAGGCGTTGCTGCACGACCATCTTGACGGTGGTCTGCGAGCGGCCACGGTCGTCGACCTGGCACGGGTGAGCGGATACCAGGCACTTCCCACCCACGACGCCGGCGCGTTGGCCAGATGGTTTGCGGATTCGGCGTCGTCCGGCTCGCTCGAAAGGTACTTGGAAACCTTCGCGCACACAGTGGGTGTCATGCAGACCCGCGATTCACTGGTGCGCGTTGCTGCCGAGTGTGCCGAGGATCTCGCCGCTGATGGTGTCGTGTATGCCGAGGTGCGATTCGCCCCGGAGTTGCATGCGGAAAACGGGCTCGAACTCGACCAAATCGTCGAGGCGGTGCTCGAAGGTTTTCGCGTTGGCAGTGACGGCAGGGGGATTCGCATCGGCGTCCTGCTTACCGCTATTCGACATGCCGCACGATCGTTGGAGATTGCCGAGTTGGCCATCCGTTATCGCGACGCAGGTGTCGTCGGGTTCGACATCGCAGGAGCAGAAGCGGGGTACCCGCCGACGCGCCATCTCGACGCTTTTCAGTACATGCAGCGGGAGAACGGTCACTTCACGATTCATGCGGGCGAGGGATTCGGCTTGCCCTCGATCTGGGAAGCGCTGCAGTGGTGCGGCGCCGACCGACTCGGCCACGGGGTGCGAATCGTCGACGACATCTCGATCGTCGACGGCGCGCCCGTGCTCGGACGACTCGCCGCGTACGTGCGCGACAATCGGGTGCCGCTCGAGATGTGCCCGTCGTCGAACGTGCAAACCGGCGCTGTCGCGTCGATCGCGGAGCATCCGATCGGGTTATTGCGCAACCTCTACTTCAGGGTCACCGTCAACACCGACAACCGTCTGATGAGCGAGACGTCGATGTGTCGCGAGTTCGAACGCCTGGTCGAGGCTTTCGGCTACACGCTCGCAGACCTACAGTGGTTCACCATCAACGCGTTGAAGAGCGCGTTCATCCCGTTCGACGAACGACTCTCGATCATCAACGAGATCGTGAAACCTGGATACGCCGCATTGCGCTCGCCCGACCTGCACACCGTCGACACGCACGCGCCCGACCCGCACGCGCCTGACCCGCACGCGCCTGACCCGCACGCGCCTGACCCGCGCCCGACCCAACTGCCGTAGGAGGATTGCAATGTCATCTGTGGTCAAGATCTCGGAGCGGGTCGAGAAGGCGGTCGCAGAAGGGCAGCCGGTGGTCGCGCTCGAATCCTCGATCATCGCGCGTGACATCCCGAGGCCGCGCAACCTGCAGGCGGCGCACGACTTCGAGTCTTTGCTGACCGACGCCGGCGTGATACCGGCCACGATTGCCGTCATCGACGGAGTGCCTACCGTCGGACTGAACGAGGAGGAACTCGAACGCCTCGCACTGGCCGACGAGTTCGTGAAGGTGAGCAGTCGCGATTTGGCCGTCGCCGTAGGGCGAAAGGCCTGCGGGGCGACGACGGTCGCGGCGACGGCGACGCTGGCTGCACTTGCCGGTATTCGCATCTTCGTCACCGGCGGGCTCGGCGGCGTGGGTCGCGCGTCACTTGAGGCGTTCGACGAATCGGCCGACCTCGTCACGCTTTCCCGAACTCGCGTGACCGTCGTGTGTGCCGGGGTGAAGTCGATCCTCGACATCGCAGCGACCCTCGAACGCCTCGAAACGCTCAACGTGCCGGTGGTCGGCTATCGCACCAGCCAGTTCCCGGCTTTCTACTTGAGCGATTCGGGATTCGGGCTCGACTGGCGAGTGGATTCGGTCGACGAGATCGCCACGATCATGCAAGCGGGCGACCAGCTTGGCACCCGCGGTGCGCTCATCGTTGCCAACCCGGTTCCGCTCGACAAGCAGTTAGACCCGGACGTCCACGACCGGCTGCTGATCCAGGCTATGCAGGCCGCCGACGAAGTCGGGCTGCACGGAAAAGCCGTAAGCCCGTTCGTGCTCGACTATTTCCAGCGCGAGAGCGAGGGCCGATCGCTACAGGTGAATCTCGACCTGTCTGTCAACAACGTCTCGCTCGCCGCTGAGCTGGCCATTGCCTGGGCCGGGCGCGAATCGCAGTCACCGTAGCTGGCGACTTCATGGCGCCGGGCGACGACTACCCAACGCACCAGCCAAGGCTTTCGCGTCGCTGGCAGCGAGCTGTTCCTCGACCGCGGTCGGCCCGGTGATCTTGCCCTCGATCGTTTCGACCAAAAAGACCCGGCCGTTGATGACGATGGCCATCGTGGAGCCGATGTGCGCGCCGGTGAAGGTCGCCCACCTCTTTTCAGCGGCACTGTTGAGGTCAAGCATGACGTCCCAGCTGCCGTCGCCGATTTCAGCCTCGTCGGCGTGCGCGTCTGCGACGTCGGCACTGCTGACCGTGGCCGGGTAGAGCACGAATTTGTACCAGACGGGTGAGCCGTCAGGATCGCCACAGGTGACGAGGAATCCGTTTGCGACGTCGGCAGCTGGACGCTCGGCATGGGTCGAGGGAAGGCTGCAGTCGAGCTTGGCGTAGGTGCTCAGATCGGCTTCTGACGGTTGGAGTGGACCCGTCGGATCGGGGGTCAATGGTGCGGCAAGCGGCATGTTGGTGCGATAGACCTGCCTGAAGCTGAGCACGGCGGGGCTCGATGGCAGCCTTATGTGAAGAGCGGACGGCGGTGCTCCCGAGGGTGGCGCGGTAACGAGGGCCGTTGGGACGGACATTGGCGACGGCGCCGAGCTTGAGCCCGAGCTTGAGCCTGAGTCCGAGTGGGAGCCCGAACCCGAACTGCCACACCCAGCGATGGCCAAGAGCGCGACGAACGGCATCAGTAGTGTTGCCGCACTCCACAAGCGGATCGACATAGTCCGATCATGTCAGACGCCGATCGGATGCCAGACCGTCTTCATTTCGAGAAATGCCGTCAATCTGGCCAGACCCGGATCGACGTTCCAGTCTGGCTCGATTTCGTCGTCCGGCTTGAGTACTCGCTTGAGGTTGTCGGTGGCCGCGCGTTCGAGGTCGATGGCAAGTTCTGGTGGCGCGCAGGACAGGTCGATGCCGTTGACGTCGAGGTGTGACGCAAGCCACGGCGCGAGCTCGGAAACCTTGCCGGTAAGCACGTTGACGACGCCACCAGGCAAGTCGGACGTCGCAAGCACCTCGGTCAGCGTCACCGCAGGCAGCGGGCGGTTCTCGCTGGCGAGGACGACGACGGTGTTGCCCGTTGCTATGACAGGTGAGATGACCGAGACGAGCCCGAGCAGGCTCGAGAGTTGCGGCGCAATAACGGCGACCACACCGGTCGGTTCGGGCAACGAGAAATCGAAAAAGGGGCCCGCTACCGGGTTTGACGACCCGACGACTTGGGCGATTTTGTCTGTCCATCCGGCGTACCAGACCCAGCGGTCGATCGCGGCGCTGGCGATCGTTTCCGCTTGCGCAGCCGAGATGCCTTCGCTCGCCGCGACTTCAGCAACGAACTGTTCGCGGCGACCCTCGAGCATTTCCGCTACACGGTAGAGAACTTGGCCGCGGTTGTACGCCGTCGCGACCGACCACTTCTTGACGGCGGCGCGCGCGGCGACGACCGAATCGCGTACATCTTTGCGCGATGCAAGTGCCGCATTAGCTAGGAAATTACCGTGCGAGTCGTTCACAACGTAGCTGCGACCTGACTCGCTGCGCGGAAACGCCCCGCCGATGAAGAGCTTGTAGGTCTTGCGCACGCTAAGCCGTGCAGATTCGGTCGCAGCACCGATTGGAGCACCCGTTGCGGCACCGGCTTTTGTGGCACCCGTTGCGGCGCCGGTGCTGGTGGGGCCCGTCGCGTTGCTCATCGGAGGTAGCCTTCCAGGCCGTGGCGGCCACCTTCGCGTCCGAACCCTGATTCTTTGTACCCACCGAACGGCGATGTGGGATCGAACTTGTTGAACGTATTGGCCCAGACGACGCCGGCCCGCAAACGGTTGGCCATCGCAAGGATGCGGCTGCCCTTGTCGGTCCAGACTCCGGCTGACAGCCCGTACGGAGTGTTGTTGGCTTTCTCGATCGCTTCATCGGGCGTGCGGAAGGTGAGTACCGAAAGAACCGGACCGAAAATCTCTTCACGCGCGATGCGATGCGCTTGCGTGACTCCCGTGAAAACGGTGGGCGGGAACCAGTAACCACGATCCGGCAACGCGCAATTCGCCGACCAGCGTTGCGCGCCCTCGTCTTCACCGATCTGCGACAGCTCTCGAATCTTCTGCAGTTGGACGGCGGAGTTGATTGCGCCGATGTCGGTGTTCTTGTCGAGCGGATCACCGAGTCGGAGAGTGGACATGCGGCGGCGCAACCGTTCGAGCACCTCATCGGCGACGGATTCTTGCACCAGCAACCGTGAGCCGGCGCAGCAAACGTGACCCTGGTTGAAGAAGATGCCGCTAACGATGCCTTCGATAGCTTGATCGATCGGTGCATCGTCGAAGACGATGTTGGCGGCCTTACCGCCAAGCTCCAACGTGAGCCGTTTCTTCGTTCCGGCAACAGATTTCGCGATCGCCTTGCCGACCTCGGTCGACCCGGTGAAAGCAATCTTGTCGACGTCGTCGTGCTCGACGAGCATGCGGCCGGTTTCGCCGGCGCCGGTGACTATGTTCACGACGCCGGGCGGCAATTCGGCTTGCTGGCAGATCTCGGCAAACGCAAGCGCCGTCAATGGCGTGGTCTCGGCTGGCTTCAGCACCACGGTGTTACCGCACGCGAGCGCTGGTGCGATCTTCCACGACAACATGAGAAGCGGAAAGTTCCAGGGGATGACTTGTGCTGCGACGCCAATCGGCGCTTCACCGTAGCCACTGTGTTTGAGCTTGTCGGCCCAACCTGCGTAGTAGAAGAAATATGCTGCTACTAAAGGAAGATCGACGTCTCGCGATTCTTTGATCGGCTTACCGTTGTCGAGTGATTCGAGGACGGCGAGTTCGCGCGCGCGTTCTTGGATGATGCGTGCGATGCGAAACAGATACTTTGCGCGTTCGCGTCCCGGCATTTGGGACCACGTCTGCGTATATGCAGCACGGGCAGCCATGACCGCGCGAGCGACGTCCGCCTTACTGGCAGTGCTGACCTCGGCGAGCACCTCCTCGGAAGCCGGGTTGACTGTTTTGAACGGTTCGCCGTCGATTGAGTCGACGAACTCGCCATTGATGAAAAGCCCGTAACTGGCGCGAATATCGACGATCGCGCGTGACTCGGGTGCGGGCGCGTAGTCGAACAGCCTGCTGGTCATCGGCGGCCGCCCTTCAATCGATCGTCACGTAGTCGGGGCCGTCGTAGTGACCGGTGGCCATCTTGTGTCTTTGCAGCAGCAAGTCATTGAGCAGACTCGATGCCCCGATGCGAAACCAGTCAGGGCTCAGCCAATCGTCACCGACGGTCTCATTGACGAGTACGAGATTGCGGACGGCGTCCTTCGTCGTGCGAATGC
>JBOGEK010000322.1:0-1795 GCA_050743645.1 Acidothermaceae bacterium | reverse complement strand
TCGCCGTCCGGTCTGGTTTCGTCGGCGAGCGCCCCGCCTGTCGGCGAACCAAGCGGATCGCCGACCGTAAGGGTTCCGAAAACGAACGATTCGACCGTCTTCGCTCGGGCGCTCGCCACGCTGGCGTTCAGCTATGACACGCGTAGCGAGTCGCGCGACGCGTGGCGCACATCATTGATGTCGTGGCTCGGCCCGGACGGCACCCTCGACACGATGGCCGAAGCGCAAGGCGACGTCGATCGCGTCGTCCCGGGCGCGGACGTGTGGCCGCAGATGCGAGCGCTGCACCAGCGCGCCACGTTCGATGTCACGTCCGCCTACGTGCCGCAGCAGGCAGTCGCCGCCCAACGCGACTACGGCAACCAGTGGCCGCCCGGCACCAGCGTCATCACCGTTCGCGGGAACCAAAACCTGAGCTGGGACGGCGGAAGCCAAACCGCCTTTCGCACGATGACGATTTTCGTGATCTGCCAGCCAACTCACTCCTATTGCATGGTTGACCGGATCCCGCCCCAGGTCATCTCGTGAAGGCCGTCGCCATTGGCATCGTGGCGTGCCTCGCAGTGTTTCTCGGGCTGCCAATTCTGCTGGTGCTATTGCTTGGCGGCGCCTCCCCTGCGGCCGCCGCTATCACCGCTGCCGGTATCGGAATCTGCGCAACGCCCGCTGCGGCGTCGCCTGCACCGACGAATCCATCGACGGCTGCGCTCCCCGCTCTCGACCCGAACGCTCAAGCGGCGGCACGCGCGATCGTGGCGACTGGCCAAGCGATGAACATCGACCCGACGGGTCAGGTAATCGCGCTCGACGTCGCGCTCGCCCGCACGAACCTTCACGGCAGCCTGAACGGATTGTCCGGCGGAGTCGGCGTCTTCGCGATGACACCCAGCCCCACTGCGCCCGCCGAAGCACTGGGAAACGCTGCCCAGGCCGCCGAGCTGTTCTACGAGCACCTGACGGCGACTCCCCAGTGGACGTTTCTCGCGACAACCGAGGCCGCGAAGCAGGCGCTACCCGAACTCGTTGCCGGCTCGTATGCTGCGGAACTGGCGCAGGCGCAGCAAATCTTCGACGACCTGCTCGCCGCCGCGGCTGCTTCACCGATACCGAATCCGCTGCCCGCAGCATCGGCCACTGCCGCTTCGCCGACGCCACCCGCCAGTTGCGAACCAAGCGAGACGGCGTTGGGGGACGCCGGGCTCGATGGCGCGCTCGCGTTCGCCCGTTCACAAGTCGGAAAGCCTTACGTGCTCGGCGCAAATGGGCCCGATGCGTGGGATTGCTCAAGCCTCGTGCAGGCCGCATTTAGGACCGCCGGCATTGCTTTGCCGCGCGTCGCTGACAACCAGTACGAATGGGTTCGCGACCACGCAACGGTTTTCCCTGGCCCGCCGTCACCTGACGAGCTTCAGCCCGGCGATCTGTTGTTCTCCGTTGGCGACGACCCAGACACCACCGACGACGGCCAACACATCGGACACGTCGCGATATACGCGGGCGGCGGCGAGGTCATCGAAGCCGAGGGCGCGCGGTGGGGAGTCGTCGAAACCACTTATACGCCAGGCCATTGGGCCTACGTCACCTGGGTCGGCCGGCTGCCCGCTCCGAGTCCAACTCCGTCGTCACCTCCGGCGACCTCGCCGTCGCCGTCGTCACCACCCACGCAGTAGATCCAATCCGTCATCGAGCAAAGGGGCTTCGTTATGCACGTGCTCAACGCGTCCATCGGCCACATTTTGGCCTCCGATCCAGGGGTTTCTGGCAACACCGATGGCGTTCCCGGGATCGGTACAGC
>JBOGEK010000321.1:0-4292 GCA_050743645.1 Acidothermaceae bacterium | reverse complement strand
CCCCTGCAGGCTGAGCACGACCGAGCGATGCACGTCACCCTCGGCCGCGGTCAGTTCTTCGAGCGACATACCGAGGCGCTCGGCCACCTCGCGCGGCGACGGATGTCTGCGCAGCTGCGCGGACAACTCGTCTTCGGCCTGGGTCCGCAGCCGGGCCTTGACGCGCACACCGCGGGTCACCCAGTCGCGACCGCGGAGCTCGTCGATGATTGCCCCGCGCAGCCTCGATTTGGCGAACAGCGCGAACGGAACGCCACGCCCGGCATCGAAACTGCGGGCGGCTTGCACCAACGCCATCATGGCCGCGGAGGTGAGATCGTCGCGGTTCACGTGATACGGCAGCCGGCTCGACGCCTCCGCCACGGCGTATCCGACCAGCGGAAGATGCGATTCCACTAACGCATCGACGTCCGGCCGGGCGCCGCCGAACTCCAGCTCGGACGTCTCGTCGCGCTCGCGGGGATCGCTTGCCATAGTCAATTCATCGCCGCTCAGGCTCGTGTTCCTTGACGCCGAACGGCCTAGCGTTGAGCCGCGAATCCGGCGGCCAAGCAGCGGACGACGAGCAGTACAAGCCTGCCGAACAGCCGCTGCACTTTTCTCAGCTGTGGCCCGCCACGGCCGATGTGATCAGCGATTTCGCCCTGTGAACGGTGTGCTGAGAAGCAGCCCGTTAGCAAACAGCCCGAGCCGAACCGCATGAGGAGGTGTCGCGATGGGCCTCGCTGAGGTGTCCGACATCCTGTGGCGAGAGCGCGAACTGCTCGACGTCCTGCTGTTCAAGCTGGAAGAAGAGCAACTCCTGCTCGCTGCCGGCAAGGTGCGCTGGCTAGCGCGCGCGACCCGTGAGGTCGAGCTGGTGCTCGAACAGATCCGGCTCACCGAGCTCACCAGGTCGATCGAGGTCGACGCTGTAGCAGCGTCGCTCGGTCTCGACCCAAGCCCCAGTCTTTCGAACCTGGCCGACGCCGCGCCACTCCCGTGGTCGGACTTGTTGCGGTCACATCGCAACGCGTTCCTTACGCTGACGCAGGAAATCTCCGCGCTGGCCGAGGCGAACCGCGAATTCGTGAGCAGCGCCTACCACTCTGCACAAGAAACGTTGCGAACTCTGGCCGGCACCTCGGTTGACGGATACACGTCGTCGGGCAAGCGTGACGGCGTGCAGCGCAGGCGTCGGCTGCTCGACGAGGCGATCTAGCGTGGGCACAGAGATGGGATCGCTCAGCACCGCCCTCTCCGCGCTCCAGTCCGAGCGCAAGGCCCTGCAGGTCACCGGCCAGAACATCGCAAACGCCAACACCGCTGGTTACACGCGCCAACGCGCTAACTTGCAAGCGGTAGGTGGCTCGGTCATCCCAGCTATGTACTCGACGTCCGACGGCATCGGTGGCGGCGTCACGGTCACCGACATCCAGCGATTGCAGGATTCTTTTCTCGAGCAGCGGGCGAATACCGAGAACGGAACACTGTCCGGGCTACAAGGAAATCAGCAGACACTGGCCGACATCGAGAACTCCTTCGGCGAACCGGGCGACACCGGGTTGCAGAGCCTGCTCTCCACCTACTGGAATGGCTGGGACGACGTCGCGAACAATACCAACGACCCGGGAGCGCGCACGTCCCTGATCGGGGATGCGCAATCGCTCGCCGTCGGCCTGAACGGTGCGGCCACCGCCCTGAGTTCGCAATGGACATCGACGAGCCAGACGCTGGCGACGACGGTCGGGCAGGTCAACGACATCGCGAAGAACGTTGCGTCGTTGAACAAGGCGATCATCTCCGCAACCGGAGCCGGCAATAGCCCCAACGACCTGATGGACCAGCGAGACACGCTCATCCGGCAACTGGCGACGATGGTCGGTGTGACGACGAAGTCGCACGAAGACGGGTCGACAGATGTGCTGATCGGCGGGTCGTCCCTCGTGAGTGGCACACTCTCGCGTCAACTCACGGTTGGTGGGGCGACCGCGGTCGATCAAGTGAGCGCGACACCCGTGACGCTGACGTGGAGTGACAGCGGCACTGCGACGCCTGTCTCTACCGGCCAGCTCGGCTCGATGCTCACCACGCTGAACACGACGATCCGCTCGTACCGAACTCAGTTAGACGGCGTGGCGGCGACGCTTGCAAACAATGCGAATACGCATCAGGTCGCCGGGTTCGATCTGAACGGAAACGCCGGCGTCGCATTCTTCGGACCGACCGATCCGTCGACACCGGTGACTGCGGCGAACATCAGCGTCGTCATCCCCGATCCGAATACGGTTGCCGCGTCGTCGGTCGCACCAACCACCGACAGCAGCGGCAATCCGGTGCCCAATTTGGATGGCTCCAACGCCCAGTCGATGGGGAACCTCGCGAGCGATCCTTCGAGCGCCGGCGCCGCCTACCGGACGATGATCGTAAAACTCGGCTCCCATTCGCAGGCCGCGCAACAAAAGGTGAACACCCAGCAAGGCGTCGTTCAGCAGGTGGAGACGTCTCGCGATTCAGCTTCCGGTGTCGACCTCGACGAAGAGCAGACCAATCTCGTCAGTTTCCAACAGGCGTACAACGCGGCGGCGCAATATCTGATGGTGATAAACAGCGTGTTGGACACCCTGATCAACAAGACCCTGGTCTGAGCTAGAGGAGGATTGCCGTGAGCATGCGTGTCACGCAAAGCGCGGTCACCGCGTCGATGCTGGCCGGGTTGCAAAACAACCAAGCACGCATGGGTGCGCTTCAGGAGCAACTCAGTTCGGGTAAGCAGATCCTGAAGCCGTCCGACGACCCGGTCGGTACCGACCAGGCAATGCGCTACCGTGCCGAGATTTCGCGCAACACGCAGTACCAGCGCAATGCACAAGACGGTCAGAGCTGGCTGGGTACCGCCGACAATGCCCTGCAAAGCGGAGTCACGATCTTGCAGCGCCTGCAAACGCTCGTGACGCAAGCCGCGAACACCGGATCGGGCGACCAAACTTCCCGCGACACGATCGCGGCCGAGGTAACCAGCCTGAAGCAGGAAATGCTTTCGGTCGCGAATACGAGTTACCAAGGTCGGCCGATTTTCGGCGGTACGACGTCAAATAGTGCGGCGTACGTACAAGATCCGGCGACCGGCAACGTGAGCTATCAGGGCGACAGCGGCTCCGTGATGCGTACCGTCGGCCTGAACGCGCAGGTCAAGGTGAACGTCGATGCCAGCCAAGCGTTCGGTGCGGGTGCGACCGACGTCTTCGCAATGTTCGACCGGGTCAACTCAGATCTTGCGAGCAATCCCAATGGCCTGTCGGCTGACCTGGCCGGAATACAGACGTCGATGCACAACCTGATGAACGCTGAAGCCACCGAAGGGTCGGCGTACAACCGCATCGCCAGCATGACGAACACATCGACCGCACTCGTCGGCACGCTCACCAACAACCTCTCGGACGTCGAGAATATCGACATCGCAAAGACCGTGACCGACCTATCGATGCAGCAGGTCAGTTACCAGGCGTCGCTATCGGCGATGTCGAACGTGCTGCAATTGTCGCTGACCCAATTTCTGAAGTGAAGGACATTTCATGACCTCGACGCTCGTCGACCTGCCGACGCTCGACCTCACCGGCAGTCTCATCGGCTTCCCCGAAGCGCGTCGATTTGCGCTGGTGCGGATCGCGCCCGACAACGAGGTGCTCTTCCGCCTCGTGGCACTCGACGTCGACGGCCTCGAGTTCGTCGCCGCTGCGCCGTACCCGTTCTTCCCTGACTACGCCCCCGAGATCGACGACGCCGCTGCCGAGCGACTCGAGTTGACCAGCGCGGACGACGCAATGCTGCTGGTGCTGCTCACCGTCGGCCCGACGCTGACCACGACGACGGCCAACCTGTTCGCGCCGATCGTGGTCAACGTCAAGACCCGCCAGGCGACCCAGGTGACGCTGCCCAGCGGCAGCTACTCGCTGAAGGCCCCGCTGGCCGCCGCCCAGCGGGGCCAAAGCGTCCGGCAGCAACACGCGAGCTGATCCGGCGTCCTCCGCCTGCCACAGGCCTGCCACCTTGTAGGATCGGCGCACTGGCCGGCCACGGAAGGAGGGCCAGTTGCTGGTTCTCAGCCGCAGGGTTGGCGAGAGCATCATGATCGGGCCCGACGTCATCGTGACCGTGCTCGAAGTTCGCCCTGACCTGGTCCGCCTCGGCATCAAGGCGCCGCGCGACGTCGAGGTCCACCGCGAAGAGGTCTTCATCGAGGTGCAGCAGGCCAACCGGTCAGCGGCATCGCCGTCCGCGCACGACGTCGAGGCGCTCGCCGCCGATTTGCG
>JBOGEK010000320.1:0-3527 GCA_050743645.1 Acidothermaceae bacterium | reverse complement strand
GTCGTGCACCGCTACTACGCGAGCTGACTTCTTCGCCGTCCTGCCTGGCCTTCGTTGACCCGCGCACGCGGATCCCTCATAGTGCTTGTTTGAGATGCGTACGCTTGTCCGTAGCGCGAACGCAAGCGAGCCGGCCGACACGGTCGCAACGCGGCGATCAGCGCGCAGGCGGTGGAGCGACAAAGGAGTGATGCGCGTGGCCGGGGCCAAGAACGATGACAGCGGTTCTCCGGCAGCGGGAGCGAGCCCGGCCGATCCGAGCAGCCCGGACGCAACCGTCAACGGCGGCCGGGCGGTCCGGGGCTCCGACTACGTGCAGTCATTGGAGCGCGGGCTCGCGGTCATTCGCGCCTTCGACGGCGACAATCCCGAGCTCACGCTGAGCGAGGTCGCACGCGCCGCGGGACTGACCCGCGCCGCTGCGAGGCGCTTCCTGCTGACCTTGATCGATCTCGGCTACGTCCGCACGGAGGGCCGCTTGTTCTCGCTGCGGCCGCGCGTACTCGAACTCGGGTACGCCTACCTCTCCAGTCTCAGCCTCCCCGAGGTCGCGCAGCCGCACATGGAGGCGCTGGTCGCGCAGATCCACGAGTCGTGTTCTGTCTCGGTGCTCGACGGCGATGAGGTGGTCTATGTCGCGCGCGTTCCCACCCATCGGATCATGCGGGTCGCCATCAGCGTCGGCACCCGCTTCCCTGCGTTCGCCACTTCGATGGGCCGCGTGCTGCTCGCTGCCTTGCCGCCGGCGGAGGCGGAGTCGCACTACACGCCGGAAAAGGTGCGGCAGCTCACGATCCGGACCGTGACCGATCCGCGCAGGCTGCAGACCTTACTTGCCCGCGTGCGCAGCCAGGGTTACTGCCTCATCGACCAGGAGCTGGAGGTGGGGTTGCGCTCTATCGCCGTCCCAGTGCACGACAGCGACGGCATGGTGATCGCGGCGATGAACGTGTCGATGCACGTGAGCTCGCGCACGGCCAACGAAATCAAACACGAGATCCTCCCGAAGCTGCTCGAGACCGCGGCAGAAGTCGAACAAGATGTGCGCAGCCGGTCAGGCACCCTCGCGCGGGCGCACTGACTGCCCCACGCTGCTCACCGTCCTGCTCGTCGGTGGTGCGACGCGGTAGCCGGTCGGGAACAGCGTCACGCCGAACCTCGCAGCGATGCCCCACACCCCCCGGCGCGCGAACATCGCCATGAGCACCGCCACCGAACCGACGATGATGAGGTACCACCCGCCGTCGGCGGCGAGGGTGCGTTGCAGCACGAAGAAGACGATGGTGCCGATGATCGGACCCTCGAGGGTGCCGATGCCGCCGATCAGCACCACGAAGATCATGTATGCGGACCACTGGACGCCGTACACGTTCTGCGCTTGGACGTTGATCTGACTGATGGCGAGCAGCCCACCGGCTGCACCGGCGCCGATCGCCGCCGCGACGTAGACCGCATGTTTTGCAGCGGTGACCCGCACTCCGACTGATCGTGCCGCGACTTCGTTGTCGCGCACCGCTGTCAATGCCAATCCGACGCGGCTGCGCAGCAAGAGGTAGCTGCCGAGCAACGCCGCGATGGCGACACCCAGGGTGGCCCAATAGACGTACGCACCGAGCACGGTCGGGTCGAAGCCATTGAGACCGGGCACGTTCGTGCCTGTTCCGCCACCCAAAGTGTGGCTGCGAAGCGTGAGCAGGAACAGCACGTCAGCGACCGCCCAGGTACCGATCGCAAAATATCCACCGCGCAGCCGGAACACCAGCCACGAAATCGGCACCGAAGCGACCGCGCAGAACACGGCCGCAATCGGCAATGCGAGGAACGGTTCGACGCCGTGTTGGGCCAGCCAGAGCACGGCATACGCGCCCAGGCCGAGGTACGCCTGCTGACCGACGGATACCAGGCCTGCGTAGCCGGCGAGCAGATTCCAGGTGATCCCGAGCGTCAGCAAAATGAAGAAATCGACGAGCAGCGTCGTCGTCGCCTGACCGACGCCATAAGGCAGGTAGCCGAGGATCGCGACAGCTACGAAGAGGAAACCGAGCGCCCACCGCGATGTGCGGGTCGAGCGACGGATCCGTGTTTTGGATTGCTCCGGGCCGGTCGAGGGCGGCGCGAGCGAGGCTTGTGTCATGCGATTGCCCTCGCGGGAAACAATCCGTTGGGTCGCACGGCGAGCATCGCGAGGAAAACGAGTTGGACGACGAGCGTGCCCGTGGACGGCCAGAGCTGTTCGCCAATCGTTTGGGCAAGTCCGAGAACGCAACCACCCGCGAGCGTTCCCCACAGCGAACCGAGTCCGCCGACGATAACTGCCTCGAACGCGTATAACAGCCAGGTGCTGCCGGTCGTCGGCGCGAATTGTGCGTACATCCCGAATGCGAGCCCGGCGAGCGCGACCGTGACGAACGCGATGCCCGTCGCGATACCGCTGATGTGCCGGGTGTTGACGCCCGCGATCGCGGCCGCTTCTTCGTCGTCGGCCACAGCGCGAATTTGGCGCCCCACCGAGGTGCGTGCGAGGAAGAACTGCACAGCGCCGAGCACCAAAATCGCCGTCAACAAGATCGCCAGCCGGAGGTAGGGCACCACCACACCGTTCACCGGGTGGAAGGCGCTCGTCGCCAGTGCACCGATGCTGAGCGAGTGGCTGTCGGCGGAAAACCCTTCAAGCAAGGCGTTTTGGATGACCACCGAGAGACCGAACGTGACGAGCAGTGTCGTGAGCGGGCCGCTTGCCAAGCTGCGCTGCAGAATGGTGCGCTGCGCGCCATAGCCGAAGACCGCGAAGATCGGCGGTACGAAAAGCAACGCCCACAACGCATTCGTGTGCACGCTGGGCAAGATCGCGACTGCGACGTACGCGCCGAGCACGGCAAGGTCACCGTGTGCCAGGTTGATGACACCGACGACGCCGAAGAGCAACGACAGACCGCATGCGAACAGCGCGAACAGGCCACCGAGCATCAAGCCCTGAACGATGGCGTTTACCCAGACCATGACGGCGCCGCCGATCCGAATCCGAAGTACGCGGCCTCGACCTGCGCGGAGGTGTGGTCGCTCGGCCGACCTTCGAGCGTGGTCCGGCCTTCGAGTAGGCACTGGAAGCGGTTGGCAACGCGAAGCGCTTGCGCGACGTCCTGCTCGACGACAAGCACGGCCATGTCGGTCTCGAGCAGCGACGGAAGGGTCTCGTAGATGCGCTTGACGATGACAGGTGCGAGTCCGAGCGAGATCTCGTCGAGCATCAGTACGCGTGGGTTCGCCACCAGCGCCCGGCCGATCGCAACGACCTGCTGCTCGCCACCGGAAAGGTGCGCCGTCTGCTCTTTATAGCGCGTGCGCATCCACGGGAAGAGATCGAAGACTTTGTCAGGCGTCCAGCTTCCGGGGCGACCGTTCGCTGCGCCGACCTGGAGGTTCTCCTCGACGGTCATCGACAAAAACAACCGGCGTCCTTCAGGAACCAGCGCGATACCTCGGCGAACTCGACGGTCGGACGAAAGGCGGGTCACGTCTTCGCCGTC
>JBOGEK010000319.1:0-3925 GCA_050743645.1 Acidothermaceae bacterium | reverse complement strand
GTGTTGCGGTCGGTGTCGCCGTCGGGGTCGGTGTCGCGGTGTCGCTCGGACTCGCGGTCGGTGTCGGGCTGGTGCTCGAGCTGAACTGGTGGCCGTGTTCGCGGCCAGTGGCACTGGCGTGCGAATGCGCCGGGGGAGCGGCGATCACGTGGTGGGCCAGGTTTTGCACGCTGTCGGGCAGCGCGTCGGCATATGCCGCAGTAGCGGCGCCGGTGGCACCTACGACGGCGGCAGTAAGAACGGCGGCGAGCTTGCCGGTGAGCAACGTTGTCAGCATTCGTGGCCTCTTCAGGAGTCGGCGGCGGGCAACTGTGGCGGGATGCGCCTGTCGGAAAGCGGCGAGCATCGCCGTTTCACCGGCCAGCTCCGACGCTTTTGCAGGCGCGGCCGCTGCCTGCAAAAGCTTGGACACGTGTTGCCATCCGTCGCCGACGGAACCGCCGGGTGCGTTGCTCAGCAGCTCGTTGAGCTGTGGCGTCGCAGGCCCGCGGTGGCGAAGGAAAGGCAGTCGTGACATCTCGCGACCCAGAACGCCGTGCGCTCTCATGCCGTTACGGCCTTTGACGAAGATTTTGTGCGACCACCTGATTGGCCCAGCGGTTCGCCGTCCGACACGTTCGTCAGTCCGGCCGCAAGTTCGGTCGCCTCCCAGCGACGTCGCAACGACATCAAGGCGCGATGAGTCGTTGCTCGAACCGCACCTTGGCTCTTGCGCACAATGCTTGCTACCGCGGCGACGTCGAGGTCGGAAACGACCCGCAGCATGATGATTTCTGCTTGTTCTGCAGGTAATTCTGCGATCAGCTTCAAGGCGGTCTCCGTGTCGAGACGCTGCAGCACAAGGGCTTCGGTGTCGTCGGACGCCGCGAACGTGTCGCCGGGTGCGCCGTCGAACGGTTCGGTCGGACGACGTTTGTCGCGCCGCTTGCTGTCGATCACCTTGCTGCGCGCGATCGTGAAGAGCCATGAAGTGAATCCGGCTTGATCACCGCGAAAGCCGCCGAGACTTCGCATGACCTGCAACCAGCACTCGGAGGCGACGTCGTCCGCGCTGCTTGGGACCAGCACGCGCAGGTAGCGAACAAGTGGCGGATGCAGCTCGCGCCAGATCATGGCGAAGCCGTCTTCGTCACCCGCCTGCGCAGCCGCCAGCGATTCGTCGAAATCCATTGCTTGTTCTCATCGGCCGCTGAAGGCCCGATCCGTAGCGGGATGTTGCTGACCCCCTGCGAACGCCGCTCCCGTGCGGTCGATAGCCTCGACAGCGACCTCAGCCGCGAACCGAAGGACCGCCACGTGGACCTGTTCGAGTACCAGGCCAAGGATCTATTCGCCGCCCACGGCGTACCGGTGACCGCCGGCGACGTGGCGACGACCGCCGATCAGGCACAAGAAATCGCCGAGCGGATCGGCGGCCATGTCGTCGTCAAGGCGCAGGTGAAGACCGGTGGCCGGGGCAAGGCCGGCGGGGTGAAACTGGCGGACGACGCGCGCGACGCGGCCGCGAAGGCTGGCGCGATCTTGTGCATGGACATCAAGGGCCACACCGTGCACCGGGTCTTGGTCACCGAGGCCAGCGATATCGCCGAGGAATACTACTTTTCGTTCTTGCTCGACCGTTCGAATCGAACGTTCCTCGCGATGGCTTCGCGGGAAGGCGGCGTGGAGATCGAGCAGATCGCCGTCGAAAAGCCTGAGGCACTGGCCAGGATCCCGATCGACGCAATTGTCGGCGTCGATCGCGCGAAGGCCCACGAAATCGCTGTCGCTGCAGGGTATCCAACCGCTGTGCTCGAGCAGGCGGCCGACGTCATCGTCTCCTTGTGGGACGTTTTCGTCGGCGAAGACGCCACGCTGGTCGAGGTCAACCCGCTCGTCAAAACGCCTGACGGCAAGGTGATTGCGCTTGATGGCAAGGTGACGCTCGACGACAACGCCGGGTTCCGGCACCCGGAGCACGAGGCGCTCGCCGATAAAGCGGCGTCCGATCCGCTCGAAGCGAAAGCCAAGGCAGCGGGCCTGAACTACGTGAAGTTGGACGGCGAGGTCGGCATCATCGGCAACGGCGCCGGCCTGGTGATGAGCACCCTCGACGTCGTCGCTTATGCGGGTGAGAGTTTCGGCGGAGTGCGACCCGCGAACTTCCTCGACATCGGTGGTGGTGCATCGGCCGACGTCATGGCGGCCGGGCTCGGCGTGATCCTCTCCGACCCGTCCGTTCGTTCGGTTTTTGTCAACGTTTTCGGCGGAATCACGGCCTGCGACGCAGTCGCGAACGGCATCGTCGCGGCGCTCGGCAAACTGGCCGAATCTGGCGAGCCTGTGAGCGTGCCTCTCGTCGTCCGGCTTGATGGAAACCGGGCGACCGAGGGTCGAGAAATCCTTGCAAACGCTGGACTTTCCGGCGTCGAACAAAACGACACGATGGACGGCGCTGCACAGCGCGCGGCCGAGCTGGCAGGGAGATAACAACCATGGCGATCTTCCTCGACCGCAACTCGCGCGTGATCGTGCAGGGCATCACCGGTTCAGAAGGCAGCAAGCACACCCGTCGCATGCTCGCCGCGGGCACCAACATCGTTGGTGGCACGAACCCGCGCAAGGCCGGTACGAGCGTCGATTTCGACGGCGCCTCGTTGCCGGTGTTCGGCACGATCGCCGATGCGATGGCGCAGACCGGTGCGAATGTCGTGGTGGCGTTCGTGCCGCCGGCGGGCGCGAAGGCGGGCATGATCGAGGCGGTCGACTCGGGCATCGAGCTTGCCGTGGTCATCACCGAAGGCATTCCGGTGCACGACTCGACCGCGGCGTGGGCCTACAACGTTTCGCGCGGAAACAAGACGCGCATCGTCGGGCCGAATTGCCCGGGCATTGCATCGCCCGGCCAGTCAAATGCGGGGATCATCCCCGCTGACATCACTAAGCCGGGTCGCATCGGCCTGGTTTCCAAATCGGGCACGCTCACCTACCAGATGATGTTCGAGCTCCGCGACATCGGATTTTCGACCTGTGTCGGAATCGGCGGCGATCCCGTCGTGGGCACCACACACATCGACTGCCTGCGCGCATTTCAGGACGACCCCGACACCGACGCCATCGTGATGATCGGTGAAATCGGTGGCGACGCCGAAGAGCGAGCGGCCGCTTTCATCGAGGCGAACGTGACGAAACCTGTCGTCGGGTACGTTGCGGGATTCACCGCCCCTGAAGGCAAGACGATGGGCCACGCCGGTGCGATCGTGTCGGGCTCGTCAGGCACCGCCCAGGGCAAGAAGGAAGCGCTCGAGAAGGTCGGCGTGCAGGTTGGCAAGACGCCGTCCGAAACCGCGCGGTTGATGCGCGACATCATGCGCTCGCTATAAGGCGCCGGTCTGCTCTAAGGGGGACGGCGGCGCGGACGCCGGTCTGCTGTAGGACGAACCGCATCGCGGTGCCTGTATCAGGACCGGTATGCCGCGCTCTTTGGTGTGAGCAGCCGCAACGACCGGCGCCACCCATAGCAGATTCGATGGGTGCACACCGTAGACAACGGCCCGCTCTTGGACCAATGTTGTCTCGTCCTTTGCACGGCCTATACCGGCCGGCCCTTTCTACAGGAGGTTGGGCACATGCCCGGCTTTGACTTGAAGCAGGTCAGTCGCAACGACAAGGGCATCGTCGGTGCCGCGATCGTGGCCTTCATCGCCTCGTTTCTGCCGTACTACGGCGTCTCCTACAACTTCGCGGGAATCCACGAGAGTGCAAGTGTCAATGCGTGGCACGGCTACGCGATCATCGGTCTACTTTTCGTGTTCGCTGCTGGCGCGATCGTCGCGGCCCGCGTTTTTGCGAACGCCAACCTGCCCCAACTCCCGGTTGGCGTGAACGTGCTCGTGGCGGGGCTCGCTGCGATCGGCACGTTGTTGGTGATTATTCGCGGCTTCAC
>JBOGEK010000318.1:0-2695 GCA_050743645.1 Acidothermaceae bacterium | reverse complement strand
ACGTGGCGCAGGCGGCCAGGCCCGGCCTCGGTAGCCCGGCGTTGGCCTCATTCGTCGCCGCCGTCGGTGGCGAGCCCCGGGCCAAGCTCGGCTGGACCGACGTCGCGCGCTTCGCCGAACTCGGTATCCCGGCGGTCAACTTCGGTCCTGGCGACCCGAACTTGGCTCACAAACGCGACGAGAACGTGAATGTCGCGACGATCAGGCAATGCGAGCGCGCGCTGCTCGCTTACTTGTCGAGCGAACCGAGCCCGTCGAACTGAGCGTGGTCATGGTCGGGGTGCCGCGGCCGGACGACGGGCCGGCGGAGCGAATCGCGGATAACCCTTCGGTCTGCTTTGCTCTGCTGCGATATCGCAGCAGAGCAAAGCGCGCAGGAAACGCATCGCCGGTCGCGGTTTTGCGCCGTCCGCGTGATCGAGCAGTGGTCCACGTGTGGGTGCTGTCGCCTTGGCAACGTCGCGTGCCGGAGCCTTCTACGAAGCGCTCGGATATGTTGGCGGTGCCACCTACTTCAAGAAATGGTTGGCACGCGCTTAGGGGGACCAAAATGAAACCGAAGCGGCCGGTCTGGCGTCAGACGAATATGTCAGCTAGCGCCCCGAAAAATGTGCCCTATTTCGCCATCACGATGATCGTGACTGTTGGGCTCGCGGTGACGGCCTGTGCCTCCAGGTCGCCATCCGTGTCGAGCTTGAGCGTGCCATCGGCGGCCCCGTCGTCCGGGCAAGTCCCGTCGTCCGGGCAAGTCCCGCAGTCAGCGAGTCCGCTGGCCGATCCGGCTGCCAACAAACGCAAAGCCGACCAAGAGGCGCTGCGGCTGCTGTCGCTTGCACAGGTGCCGCCGGGCGGGGTCGAGCTGACGGCTCCGCCCACCGCGTTGCCAGGCCCGGTGATGGGCAGTTCCGCCACGAGTTCATTGATCGATCACGCCCGCTACTGGCGGGTGCCGATGCCATTTGCCGCCGCAGCGGCGTGGGTGAAGGCGCACCCGCCGGTGGGGCTGACGTCCGGCGGCTCCGAAAGCGGAACCACGCACGGTGTGCTCGACAACGTCGGCTACACCTACGGCGAGCCCGACACCGATGCGTGGGTGGAGGCGCAATACGAGGTGGCGGTCGCGCCCGACGGAACGGCAGCGAGCGAGATCAGGATCGACGGCACAGACAACTGGCTCGACCCCGTTCCGCAGCGCGACGGCGCCACGGGCAAGCGGTTGAGCGTGACGGTCGCACGCGGCTGCCCCCAAAGCGACGACGGCTACGAGGGCGTCAGCAATACCGGGCCCGGTCTCGACACCGAACTGTTGCCCAGCGGCCGCCCGACGGCCGGATTGATCTGCCTGTATGACGGCATGAACGGCAAGCCTTTCGGGCTGATCGCAACGAAACCGCTCGACGGCGCGGCGGCAACCCGATTGGCGGCAGTCGTCGCCAAAATTTCACTCAGCCATCTCGACGGCGCGATATACAACTGCCCGATGGGCGACGGGGTGGCCGCGATCGTCGCGTTCAGCTATCCGGGCCGCGCCGATGTCGACCTGTGGTACGCCCGCAACGGCTGCCAATCGCTCGCGAACGGCCACATCTCCGGCGCGCCCGACGACGCGTTCTACGGGGCTGTCCAGTCTGTGGTCCCCGCACTCGGTTCGCCGCTGCCGCGCGCATCCTGATCGCGCGCGAAGCCGCCAGACCAGGTCTGATTCCCGTGTCCGGAGTGAGGCTTTCGCCGTCCGCCCACTAGCCTGCCGACCATGACCGATTCCGACGCGCCGCTCCAGCACCCTCATACGCCCCCGATCGAGAAGCGGCGCGGGCCGGTCATCTTGCGGCGGGCGCAGGTGCAGGCCACCACCACCGATCAGCGGTTGCTCGACAGCCGGGGCACGTCCGATTGGGTGCACACCGATCCGTGGCGGGTGCTGCGCATCCAGTCGGAGTTTGTCGAGGGCTTCGGTCTGATGGCAGAGCTCGGCACGGCTGTCTCGGTATTCGGATCGGCACGGACGGCACCGGGCATGCCCGACTACGAGGCCGCCGAACGCCTCGGCGCGGCGCTGGCGCGGGCCGGCTACGCCGTCATCACTGGAGGCGGTCCGGGAATCATGGAGGCGGCCAATAAGGGGTCGAGCCAGGCAGGCGGCACATCGGTTGGGCTGGGCATCGAATTGCCGTTCGAGCAGCGGCTCAACGACTGGGTCGACATCGGATTGAATTTCCGCTATTTCTTCGCCCGCAAGACTATGTTCGTGAAATATGCGCAGGCATTTGTCATCCTGCCCGGTGGATTCGGCACCCTGGACGAGCTTTTCGAGGCCCTGACGCTGGTGCAGACCCGAAAGGTGACGCGTTTTCCGGTCATTCTTTTCGGTACGAAATACTGGTCCGGGCTCATCGACTGGCTGCGCGGCACCGTCCTGGACGCCCAGAAGATCGCCGGGAAAGACCTGGATCTGCTCACCGTCACCGACGACGTCGAGTAGGCGGTGAGTCGGATCGTGGAGTCGGACGCCGGGCGGTCGGCCGACGTCGCCGGCCTGCCGGCTGTCGGTCGCTGAGCGATGGCGACGATCTGCGTCTACTGCGCATCCTCGCGGCGGATCGATCCGAGCTATGTCGAGCTGGCCGCCGCGGTCGGCGCCGGGCTGGCCCGACGCGGCCACGATCTGGTGACCGGCGGCGGCACGGTGTCGATG
>JBOGEK010000317.1:0-8208 GCA_050743645.1 Acidothermaceae bacterium | reverse complement strand
ATGGAAAGTCGCGGCATCGTTGGCCCGAGCGAGGGCTCGAAAGCGCGTGACGTGTTGGTCACGGCTGACGAACTGGCCGGCATCTTGATGGTGCTTCGCGGCGAATAAGTCGTCCAGGACGACGAGGTGCGGCGCGGTCCACGGCGTCGAAACGGCGGCCAGCTCGAGCCTTCACCGAAAAGCCACGCAATCTCAAGATCCGCATCACTTTGTCGACACCCGGGTCAGGACTTAGACTCAAGCCCGAGTCGGCCGTGCACCTATTGCCCGGAAAACGCCGATGAATTCCGCCAAGCCGAGGGAGCCAACCGTGTCGATCGGTCAGACGCTCTCGGCCGCACGCCGTGAGGCCGGTCTATCGGTCGACGACATTAGTGCGAAGACGCGGCTTCGCGCGACGGTTATCAGGGCGATCGAGAACGACGATTTTTCTTTATGTGGCGGCGATTTCTACGCCAGGGGCCACATCAGAACGCTGGCCGGGCTGGTCGGCGCAGACCCCGCTGCACTCGTCGCCGAATACGACGCGACAGTCGGCAACCCAGAAGACGCACCGGTCGCGAGCCAGATGTTCGAGGCCGAAGCAACGGGCCGATCGATCACTCGCCGTACCGAGCATCGAGCCCCGAATTGGGGTGCGGCTGCGGCCGTGATGGTCCTGGTTGCCGTGATCGCCTACTTCGGCGTGCAGCTTGCGCACAGCGGTGGCAACAGTGATCAGGCCTCGCTCGCGGGCAGCGCAAGCGTGCCCCCAGCGGCAAGTTCGCCCGCTCCGCAGGTGACCACCGTCGCGCCCAGCGTCACTCCGTCGTCGAACCCGCCCGCGAGCCTCCCTCCGGGTAGCGCGCCAGGCAGCGCGGTCGCAGAGGCGGGCGTACACATCGTGTTGACCGTCAACGCGAAATGCTGGGTGCTCGCGTCAGGCTCCAACGGCGATGTGCTGTACCAGGGCACGCTCAACCCGGGTGAGTCGAAGACGTGGGACGACTCGCAGAAGATCTCGCTCAAACTCGGCAACGCCCCGGCCGCCGACCTGGTCGTGAACGGCGTCAATATCGGCGCCCCGCCGTCGACGACGAGTGTCGCGGCCGTGAGCTTTGGGCCTGGTGACCCCACTACGGCGCAAGGGTGATCGACGCCCGCAGCTGATTCGCGCTCGCGCTCGGTCCAGTAGGCGCTGCTGTGCACGGGTAGGCTCTCCACCGTGTCTGCCAGCCGATCCGTTCACCTGATCACGCTCGGCTGTGCCCGCAACGAGGCCGATTCCGAAGAACTCGCGGCCCGCATGGCGGGCGCCGGTTGGCGGTTGACCGACGCCGGTACTGCCGACGTCACCGTCGTCAACACCTGCGGATTCATCGACGCGGCGAAGAAGGACTCGATCGACGCGATCCTTGCGGCGTCCGACCTAAATCCTGGCGGGAAAGTCGTCGCGGTCGGTTGTCTTGCCGAACGCTACGGAGCCGAACTTGCCGACTCGCTGCCCGAGGCGACCGTGCTGTCGTTCGACGACTACGCCCAGATCGGCCGCCGCCTCGACGACGTGCTGGCCGACCGTCCGCTGGTGCCCCACACGCCGCACGACCGGCGCACGCTGCTGCCCGTCACGCCCGTCCAGCGCCCCGCGGCGAGCGTTGATGTCGGGATTCCCGGGCATGCGGGCGGTCCGCAGGTGCTGCGGCGCCGCCTCGACGACTCGCCGGTCGCGCCGCTCAAGCTCGCGTCGGGTTGCGATCGCCGTTGTTCGTTCTGCGCGATCCCGTCGTTTCGCGGCGCCTTCATCTCGCGCTCACCCGACGACGTGCTGGCCGAGGCGCGCTGGCTGGCCGAGCATGGCGTTCGCGAATTGGTGCTCGTCAGCGAGAACTCGACGTCGTACGGCAAAGACCTCGGTGACGTGCGGGCGCTTGAACGCTTGCTGCCGCAGCTTGCCGCAGTCGACGGCATCTCGCGGGTGCGGCTCACCTATCTTCAGCCGGCCGAGGTTCGCCAGTCGTTGCTCGACGTGATGACGTCGACCGCTGGCGTCGTCCCGTATTTCGATCTGTCGTTTCAACATGCCAGCCCGGCTGTCTTGCGGCGGATGCGGCGATTCGGAGGTGCGGAGGAGTTTCTTGAGCTGCTCGAGCGCATCAGGTCGGCAGTGCCTGACGCCGGGGCGCGCTCGAACGTCATCGTCGGATTTCCCGGCGAGACGGCCGACGAGTTGGCCGAGCTCGAGTCGTTTCTCGTCGAAGCGCGGCTCGACGTCGTCGGCGTCTTCGGCTACTCCGACGAAGAGGGCACGCACGCGGCGACGCTGCCCGACAAGGTCGGCCCCGACGAGGTCGCCGACCGCGAGAACCGGGTCGGGCGGCTCGTCGAGCAGCTCTTGACCCAGCGCGCCGAAGAGCGCGTCGGCTCGATCGTCGACGTGCTGGTCGATCGGGTGGTCGCCGCGGGCGGTCCCGACGACGAGGCCGTCAGGGCCGACGAGGGCCTCAACGACGGGTCGGACGCCGAAGGGCGAGCCGCGCACCAGGCGCCCGAAGTCGATGGCACCACGTTGCTTCCTGGCAGCGCGTTCGAGCGGGGCGCGATCATTCGCGCCCGTGTCGTAGCTGTCGACGGAATCGACTTGATCGCCGAGCCGATCTCGAAAAGTGACGGCGCACCACCTCGCGCGAGCGCTGCATCAGGTGGCATTCGACCCGCGAAGGTGCCAGCGTGACTGCGCGTCACGAATTCGGGATCCCCGCCGACGACGCTGAGGCGCGTCTCGCGGCAGTGCCGCCCGTGCAGGCGGGTGTCGCGAATCTGGCGAACGGTCTGACCATTGCCCGGTTACTGATGGTGCCGCTGTTTTTCGGTCTGCTGGTGTCGGCGGGTGATCAGGACTCCGGGTTACGGCTCGGTGCCACGGCAGTGTTCGTGGTCGCGTCGCTTACCGACCGGGTCGACGGCGAGATCGCCCGGCGCCGCAGCCTCGTCACCGACTTCGGCAAGATTGCCGACCCGATCGCCGACAAGGCGCTGATTGGGGCGGCGCTGATCGGGTTGTCGGGGATCGGCGACCTGCCATGGTGGGTCACCCTGGTGATCCTCGTTCGCGAACTTGGCGTCACCGCTTTGCGGTTCTGGGTGATCAAGCGTGGGGTGATCGCGGCCAGCCGCGGGGGCAAGGTGAAGACCGTCGTGCAGGCAGTCGCGATCGGGCTGTACCTGCTGCCGATCAATGGCATCTGGGGCACGGTCCGGTGGTGGTTGATGGCCGTGGCTGTGGTGATCACCCTGGCGACCGGCGCCGACTACGTGGCGCGGGCCATCACGTTGCGGCGCGCGACCGCCGGCCGCAGGTAGCAGCTCGATGAAGGCCGAGATCGTGGCGATCGGCACTGAGCTGTTGCTCGGCGACGTCGTCAACGGCAACGCGGCCTGGCTAGGTCACCAGCTTGCCGAGATCGGGATCGACGTCGAGCAGACTGCCGCGGTCGGCGACAACATCGGCCGGATCGTCGCCACGTTGGCGGCCGCATGTGAACGTTCCGACGTCGTTATCGCGACCGGCGGGCTCGGACCGACGCAAGACGACCTGACCCGCGAGGCCCTTGCCTTGCTGCTCGACGTCGCGATCGTGCGTGACGGCGACATCGAGGCCGCGCTGCGCGCGCGATACGAGGCAGCGGGCAGGCCCGATTTCGCCGCCAACAACCTGCGGATGGCCGATTACCCGGCCGGAGCTGCTCTCTTGCGAAACGCGGCGGGCACTGCGCCCGGCTTGCGGTTGCGCGTCGGCGAACGCGCGACGATCTACGCGCTTCCCGGCGTACCGCGCGAGATGAGGGACATCTTCACCGCGTCGATTCGCGACGAACTGGCCGAGCGGGCCGGCCGCGGAACCGTGCTGTTGTCACGGCAGTTGCACACCGTGGGCATTTGGGAATCCGAGGTCGCGGCGGCACTTGCCGATCTCGACGCCGAGCTGGCCCAGGCAGGCAATCCGACGATTGCCTACCTCGCCTCCGAAGGTCAAACGCTGGTGCGCATCACCGCCAAAGCGTCGAGCCTCGCCGCTGCGACCGCGCTGGTCGACGCGGTCGACGTCCGAGCGCGCGCGTTGCTGGGTGATGTCGTCTACGGCGTCGACGACGACACCATCGAGTCGGTCGTTCATCGACTACTCGACGTCGCACGCGCCACCGTCGCGACCGCCGAATCGCTGACCGGAGGGCTACTTGGCGCGGCTCTCACCACGGTGCCCGGTTCGTCGACGACGTATCGGGGCGGTGTGGTCGTATACGCGACCGAGGCCAAGGCCGACGTGCTGGGCGTCGATGCCTCGTTGCTCGACGCCCGGGGGCCGGTCGACCCCGACGTTGCCGCCGCGATGGCGGTCGCCGCGCGTGCCCGGTTTGGCTCGACCTACGGTGTCGCGACGACGGGCGTCGCCGGCCCGACGCAGCAAAACGGGGTGCCGGTCGGAACGGTGCACGTCGCTCTCGCCGGGCCGCGCGGCGGCGGAGTCGCCCTTGACGACTTTGACGGTGAGGCCGTCTGGATCAGGACGTTGCAGTTGACCGGGGACCGTGCGCGGATCCGGCAGGCCGCCGTGCGGGTCGGGCTCGACATGATCAGGCGCCGGCTCGGCGGAATGCCGCCCGAGCCCTCGCGACCCCGCGCGTCGGGGCGCGCCACCTAGGCGCAAGCACTCATAGTCGCGGAGCGCTGCATGGTTCGCGGAGCGCCTCGCAATCGGGACGAGCCCTGGAGCTGGGAAGAACGTAGGGTGCTTACACCGTTACAGTCTGGGTGTCAGGGTCTTCACTATTTTCCGATCGGCTTATCCCGATCATTGGAGTTGGGCGGGTGGCATGCCGATGAGACCGGGTACGGTGGTTGAACCGGCACTGCCTGCTGGGGCGATGCTTTTACCGGCGCTGGCGAGGAGGACGCGTTGATGCTGTTGCGAAGGCTGCTTGGCGATGCGTTGCGCCGTCAACGCGTGCACCAAGAGCGCACGTTGCGTGATGTCTCCGCCGACGCGCGGGTCTCGCTCGGGTATTTGTCCGAGGTAGAGCGCGGGCAAAAAGAGGCGTCGTCCGAACTGCTGGCCTCGATCTGCGAGGCACTCGGAGTCAACCTGTCGCAGGTTTTGCGCGAGGTCAGCGACGAGATGGCCAGCCACGAGCTGGCGAGTGGCGTGTCCATTCCCGCGCTGGTGCCGGTGTCTGCCGGCACCGTCGCCGAAGCCGAAGCGCAGCTGCGCGCCGAGATCGACGAAGCCGAGACCAACGTCGTGGGCATGTCGTCCGACGTAGCAAGCGCAGCCAAGCCTTCGCACGAGGTCGTTGCTGCCGCGTAACCGCATCTGGCTGCACCGCGCCTAGACTGCGGCGGTGGCCATCGACAGTCCACCAACCGATAGTGCGCCGAACGGCAGCGCTCCCACCGTGTCAGGCCCGGTCGGGCCGGACGGCGCGGCTGGCGTGCACGGCGCGGTCGGTGACGCGCGGCGGCGAGCTACCCGAAGTCGCGCCGGTAATGCCATGAGTCGCGCCCGCGAAGCGACGCTGGACGGCGCTGTTCAGGCCATCGTCAAGTACGGCAACCGCAAGGCGACGATGGGTGACATCGCCATGTTGGCGGGCATCGCAAAAGCCACGCTGTACAACCATTTCCGAACCCGCGACGACGTTTACCGCGCCGTCGTCCTCGCCGAAGTTGAGGCGGTCGCCGTCGCGGCCCGTTCGAAGCTTTCGCAGGGTCTCGACGTCGCTCTGGCCGACGCCGCTCGGCTCGTGGCGGAGCATCAGGCATTGCGGCGGGTGGCGAGCGACGATCCGGCCGCCCTCGCAGTTCTCGCGACGCCCGACGCCAGCCAGGGGTGGGTGGCCGCCCGGGTCCAGATCGGCGATGTGCTTCGATCCGCCGGCGTCGAGGTTTCGGGCGAGAGTGTCGATCTGGTCTCGCGTTATTTCGCCAGCCTGGTCTGCGATCCGTCGACCGAGGCGCAGCGGCGGGCTACGACCGCGATGCTGGCGAGCGCGTGTGCGGCGGTTGAGGCCGTGCATCAGGTCGAGGGCTCGGTCTCAGTCCCAGTCCCAGTCCCGGTCCTGGTCCCGGCCCCGGTTGGCAGTGCCGACACCAGTACGTGATCCGGCGCCGTTCTGGCTGCTCTTCGTCGTCCTGCCAGGCACTGCTGATCGGGGTGCCGCAGCGCCGGCACGGACGTCGCGCGCGATCGAAAACCCACGTGGCGCGGCCGGGTCGGGGATCACCGGTGGTTACGTGGCGATACCGGTCACGGTTGGCCACCAGTAACCGATGCACGATGTCGACCAATGCGGCGAGATCGGCAACATCGCCGACAGGTGTCCAGGGGGAGATTCCCGCGACGAAGCAGCTCTCGCACTTGTAGATGTTGCCCGCACCGGCCAGGTTGCGCTGATCGAGCAGGGCGATGCCGATCGGACGGCGAGGTTCGGCCCGCAGGCGGGTGACGGCTTGTGCGGCATCCCAATCCGGGCCGAGCAGGTCGGGACCGAGATGGCCGACGAGCGTCGCCTCGTCGGCGGTCGGGACCAGGGCGACGTCGTGCAGCCGGTAACCGACGGCCGTGGCGGTCGCGGTCGCAAGCACCACCCGGACGTCGTCGCGTGAGTCGTTCACGACCCAGTCCGATGGGTGCACCCGCCAGGCGCCGTCCATGCGCAAATGAGTGTGCAGGGTCAGGCCGCTGTTCGCCCCACCTGTGACTCCAGCGTCGATGCGGATCAGCAGATGCTTGCCTCGGGCCGCCACGGCGAGCACCCGGCGTCCGACCAAACCGGCCGCCGCGGCGGGAGAGTAGGCGGCGACGCGCAACTCGGCGGCGGTCAGCTCGTGGCCGGCGAGCGAGCGCCGCAGCAGCTGGGCCGTCAGCCAGACCGTATTTCCCTCGGGCACGCGGCAACGCTATAAGCTCGCGGGCTGCCTGAAGGGCCAGGACCGGCGGACTGCCCTGACCGACCCGGCGGTCAGGGCACCAGCACAGCCGCGCTATCGGCGGCCAGTCAGCCAGCGCCGCCGCGCTCCGGGCTGTACCGTGGGGCGTTCGCCTTTACATGGTGCGTCCCGCCGATAGCAATAGCCATTGGCCGGTGACGGTTTCTTCTAGCTTGGGGGTCCCCCTTCATGAGTCGGTTGTCCGTCGCGCGTCCGGTCGCGGTCGGTTTGCTCGCCGCTACCGTCTTGGTTGCCGGCTGTTCTTCGAAGAAGGCGTCGACAGCCGCATCGACGACGCCCAGCACGCCGCCTGCATCGGCGGCCGCGCCGTCGTCGCCAGCTGCGTCCGGCGATCTATCCGCAAGCCCCCAAGCGGCGATCTCGGGTGACCCTGCTGCGGTCAAGCTCTACCAGCAGGCGATGGCGGCGCTGGTCAACGTCAAGTCGGTACACATCAAGGGCGCCGCATCGGAGGGCAGCGACAGTTTTGCGCTCGACATGTCGTTCGCCAACGGCAAGGGCGTCACCGGCTCGATCGGCGTTGGCGGCGGCACGGTCAAAATCATCGCCGTCAGTGGCACGACATACATCCAGTTTGACTCGCAGGCATTCGCGGCTTTCGCGGGCAGTGACGTTCCGGCTAGCGCCGTCTCTGCGCTCGCAGGTAAGTGGCTCAGCGTAAGTTCGGCCGAGGATTCGTCGTCCGACAACCCGTTCAGCGGCATCAGCGATATTGCCAACCTCAAGTCATTCGCCCAGGAGTTCGTGCCGTCCGGCAGCGTCTCGAAAGACTCGAAGACGACGAAGATCAACGGTCAGGACGCAATTGGCTTGATCGACGACGGCGGCGGCGACCCCACGCAGGCTGGCACCTTGTACGTGCAGGCGGGCGGTTCTCACCTGCCGCTCGAGGTGGTTCCGAGCCCGAACGCGTCGAGCAGCGCAGGTCCGACCACGGGCAAGATCGACTTCACCGACTACAACGCGCCGGTCACGCTCACCGCACCGTCGGGGGCAATCGACATCTCACAACTGGCCCAGTTGTTCGGTGCACCATCACCCGCAGCGAGTTGACGTTCGCTTCATCAGGTTGCAAGCAGTGGGCCGCGCGAGAGCGAGAGCGCGGCCCACTTGCTTTGTCGCTCGGGGAATTTCGACGCATTGCTCGTCTATCGCCGGAAGCACGGCGACTGCCCGCGTCGTCTGGTCGCCTGCTGACGATCGCGTTATGACGATCGCGTTATG
>JBOGEK010000316.1:0-18511 GCA_050743645.1 Acidothermaceae bacterium | reverse complement strand
CACCTGGACGATCCAGTGACGCTCCCTGTGACGCTCCCTGTGACGATTCCTTTGACGATTCCTGTGACGATTCCTGTGACTGTCCCAGCGGCGACTAGCTGAGCAGCACGATGAACGACGAACCCAGCGCCGACGATTGGCAGCCGCTCGCCGACCAACCGATCAGTGCGCCGCAGCCGTGGACTCCGCCTGCTTATGGACCGCCACCTGCGGCCGACGCGCAGCCGCCGTCCGTCGACGAAGGGTCGGCCCGTCCCGAGCCGCCGACCCCACCTGCCGCGCCTGCTTACACCCAGGCGCCGGTTTACACCCAGCGGCCGATCTACGCGCAGCGTCCGACCGACCCGCAGCCATGGGCGACGCCTGGCGCGGCGTATCCGGGAGCCGGCTACCCGAGCGGTGGCATGGACTTCGTCGAGGGTGGCCGCCCGAAGCGGCACGTTCTCGGCCTCGTGCTCGGCGTGATCGTCACGGTCGTAGTGCTCGCAGTAGTAGGCGGTATCGTTTTGCTTGGCACCCATTCGAGCAACACCGCGAACGGCGCGAGCGCGGCGGTGAGTGCATCCGCGGCTCCTCGGGCCTCGCGGCAGCCGGCGCTACCGACCGAACCGGCGCCGTCGAACGCGCCTGCTCCTTCGAAGGCGCCCGCACCTGCGGCGTCGTCCGGCGCGCTCGACCATTACCTGCTCTCGCCTGCCGACCTCGGCTCGAACACGTTGATGGTGTTGATCCCCGGCGGGCGAAGCGTCGGCGACCAGGCAACGCTGGATTTTTGTGGGTACCACTACACGACTGAGGCGCTGCGTACGACGCGAGTGCAGGTCGAGTACGTCGGCGGAGCGCAGGACGCGAGCAACGAGTTCGTGCAATACAAGTCGGGCGGCGCGTCTCATGCATTCGGCGAAATTCAAAAGGCCGTCAGTGGTTGCCCGTCGACCTTCACCGACAAAGATGGCAACCAGTTCAGTCACGTCGAGCGGGCGACCATCACAGGCCTCACGAAGGAACACTTAGCGATCACCTTCGAGATGGCGGCCCCTGGGCTCGACGGCAGCCTCATCACGCAATGGTCGACGGTTGTCTACCAGTTCGACGGCAACTACTTCTCCGGCGTGTACGTATACGGCACCGACAAGACGCAGGTGCAACAACTCGGAGCGAAGCTCGCCGTCAAAGCCGCCCAACATCTCGCCGAGGCCGCTGCGGGCAAGCCGGGCACCGGCGGCGGTCCGTTCACGAGTCAGGCGATCCCGCAGGATTCTGGCGCTCCGGCGTGAGCTAAGTCACGCCGTCAATAGCCACTTCAGGCTTTCGGCGAGCCCACCGATGAATTCGGTGCGGTGCAGCAGTCCAACATCTCGCAGGACCGCACCAAGCGCGCTCACGATGTTGAGCGCGGATCAGTCAAGTATTCTTTGCCGTAGGCCCGACTCGCCCGTCGTGGCCCGCAAGTAATCGAGAGAGAGCCGTCAATGAAGAGCCTTGCCCTGTTTGCTGTCAGGCGTCGTTGGATGGTGATCGGCGCTTGGGTGGCTTTCATCGTCTTGGCGCAAGCACTGTCGAGCGCCCTCGGTGGCACGTCCTACAAAGACTCGTTCAGCTTGCCACACACCGAAACGGCGTCCGTCGCGAAGGTTCTGAAGACCGCTGGCCTCGACGATCAAAACGGCGCCTCGGGCACCGTCGTCCTCAAGTCGACGTCGGGAACGCTGACGTCTGCGCCCAGCAGCCTCCAGCCGGCACTGACGAAACTGTGCACCTCGGGCAACGAGGTCGCCACGATCCGCACCCCGTGGCAGTCGATCGACTGCACGAAGAACGCGGCCGTGACTCCGGGCGATCCAAAGCTGCTCAACACCGCGAACGGCTCCAACACTGGCCTGGTCAACATCACCTGGGCGTCGAACAAGTACGACCAGAAGTTCTTCACCGGCGTATTCAACGACCTGAAGCCGCTGCGCACCTCGAACCTGCAGGTCGAATTCACCGGTAACGCCTTCCAGGGCCAAGGCCAGAAGACCCAAGGCGTGCCACCATTTCTTTTCGGCTTCATCGCCGCGCTCATCATTTTGATCTTCGTTTTCCGTACGGTTGGTGCGACCGCACTGCCGCTGGCCAGCGCGATTGCCGCGCTCGGCGCCGGACTCGGATTGATCGGCATGCTCACTCACGCCATGAACGTGTCGAACATCACGCCTGAGCTAACCGAACTGATGGTGCTCGGCGTTGGCGTCGACTACGCGTTGTTCATCGTGACCCGCCACCGCCGAAATCTGCGGCGCGGTATCGGTATCGAAGATTCGATCATCTCGTCGATCAACACCTCGGGTCGGGCAGTGCTGTTCGCCGCGACCACGGTCTGCATCGCCATCTTGGGGCTGCTTGCCCTGGGCGTCAGTTTCTTCAACGGGATGGCGATCGGCGCCGCAGTGGCGGTGAGCCTTACGGCGGCGGCTTCACTGACGCTGCTGCCGGCATTGCTGTCGCTGATCGGCCTGAAGGTGTTGCCGCGTAAGCAACGGCGGGCGGTGCGTACCGGCACGTTCATCGACGTCCACCCGACTGGTTTTTGGGCTCGCTGGTCGACAACCGTCGCACGGCACAAGGTCGGGCTCACCCTCGTCGCCACGGGTGTCATTGTGGTGCTGGCAGTGCCGTTCTTCTCGATGCGTCTCGGTGCAGGCGACCAAGGAAACGACCCGAAGGGGACGACGACTCGCGCCGGCTACGACCTGATCGCCCAAGGATTCGGCGTCGGGTACAACTCCACGCTCGAGGCCGTCATCGACGGCCCCGCAGCGACCGACCAGGCATACCTGCAAAAGGTTGACGCAGCGCTACAGGCGACCCCGGGCGTCGACGCCACCAGCGTGCATTCGATTCCGCTGGGTAACTCGGTCGCATTCGTGTCGTTCAAATCGACCACGTCGCCGCAGGACTCAAAGACCTACGCACTCGTCAAGGATCTGCGCTCACACACGCTGCCGCCTCTGTATGACGGCACGAGCAATCACATCTATGTCTACGGCGACACGGCGATCCAGGTCGACTTCGCGAAGGTTCTCGCGGCGAAGATGCCGTTATTCATCGCGGCCGTCGTGGGATTGTCGTTCATTCTCTTGCTGATTGCGTTCCGCAGCCTCGTGGTGCCGCTCACCGCCGCGGTCATGAACTTGCTTGCCGCGGGCGCATCGTTCGGCGTCGTCGTCGCGATTTTCCAGTTCGGTTGGGGTTCTGAGGCCCTGGGCATCGGCAAGGGCGGTCCGATCGACGCCTGGGCGCCGGTGATGTTCTTCGCGATCCTGTTCGGATTATCGATGGACTATCAGGTTTTCCTGGTCAGCCGCATGCACGAGGAATGGGTGCATAGCAAGGACAATGCGCGATCTGTAATCGTCGGGCAGGCTGAAACCGGCAGCATCATCACGGCCGCAGCAGTCATCATGATCGCCGTGTTCGGCGGATTCGTGCTTGGCGATATGAGAGCGATCAAGATTTTCGGCATCGGGCTCGCCAGCGCCGTGTTCCTCGACGCGTTCGTGCTGCGCACGGTTCTGGTGCCGTCACTGATGCACGTTCTCGGTAAGCGCAACTGGTACCTGCCGGCGTGGCTCGAGCGCGTCACGCCGAATGTGTCGTTCGAACCAGCCGACGAGCCACAGTCCGATGCTGACGACGTCCTGGTCGGCAGCGCCTGACCTGCCGGCTTTCCGCTGAACCTCGCCTCGCCTGCACTCGTATGTTCTGGTTGACGGTTGTTGTCGACCTGGGAGGTCCGCACATGTACTCCCGTATTCTTCGCGCCCGTTGGCTGATCGCTGGTGCAGGGCTCCTCACGGTGCTGGCCGGCTGTAAGAGTGGCGGCGGCTACTGATCTGCGCGCCGCCAGCCGCCAGCCGCCAGCCGAGCGTGGGTTGCTGACGAAAGCCCCCCGCGTGCTCAGCTAGCGTAGGTTTCATGCGGGATTCGCGGCGGGGCCTGGCATACGCGCTTGCCGCGTACGTCATGTGGGGCTTGTTCCCGCTGTATTGGCCGCTGCTCGAACCGACGCCCGCGATTCAGATCCTCGCTCACCGCATGCTGTGGTCATTGGTGTTCGTGGCAGGCGTGCTGATCGTGCGGCGGCAGTGGCAGTTCGTCTCGGTGGTGTTGCACGATCGCCGCAGGCTCTACCTGTTGGTGCTCGCGGCTGTACTGGTGAGCGTCAACTGGGGTGTCTACATCTGGGGTGTCAACGCCGGACACGTCGTCGAGACGTCACTCGGCTACTTCGTGAACCCGCTCGTGAGCATCGCGCTCGGGGTCGTCGTCCTGAAAGAAAGCCTGCGGCGGGTGCAGTGGTTCGCCGTCGCGATCGGCGCGATTGCCGTCGCCGTCATCGCGATCGACTACGGGCGCTTGCCGTGGATCGCATTGACGCTCGCGTTCAGCTTCGGCGGGTACGGGCTCGTGAAGAAGCTTGCCGCCACCGCCGCACTCGAGAGCATGGCGATCGAAACTGCCGTCATGGCCCCGCCGGCATTGGCATTTCTCGTCGCCGTCCAACTCGCGGGCCGTGGGTCGTTCGGACATGTCTCACTAGCCACGAACTTGCTGCTCGTGGCCGCGGGCGCGGTGACGGCGATCCCGTTGCTCTGCTTTGCGGCGGCCGCTCGCCGCATGCCGCTGACGGTGCTGGGTCTGCTGCAATACATCACACCGGTGCTGCAATTCACGGTCGGCGTCTACGTGCGGCACGAGCCGTTGCCGACGTCCGAGCTGATCGGTTTCGCGCTCGTGTGGGTAGCACTTGCCGTGCTAGGCATCAGCGAGATCGTGCAATGGCGACACCGAAAGACACAGTCGGACGACGACAGTGTTCTCGAGCTGGCCGTGACCGAGACGCCTTAACGGCCTAACCCTTGACAGAGCCTGCAAGCAGGCCGCGCACGAAGTAGCGCTGCAGCGAGAAGAACACGATCAGCGGAATAATCATCGCCACGAACGCACCAGCAGTGAGCAATTGCCAGTTGTTTCCGTACTGCCCGATCATCTGCTGCAGGCGCGCAGTGACCGGCGTCGAAGCCTGGCTGTAGCCACCGAAAGTCAACGCCACCAGAAGGTCGTTCCAGACCCACAGGAACTCGAAGATAGCGAATGACGCGACCGCCGGCGTGATGAGTGGCAGCACTACTGTGCGGAAAATACGGAAATGATTGGCGCCGTCGACGCGAGCGGCCTCCATGAGATCACGTGGGAGCTGCGCGATGAAGTTGTGAAGCAAAAAGATGGCTAGCGGCAGCGCGAACATCGTGTGCGAGACCCAGATCTGCGCCAACGGGTAGTGCTTGCCCAGATGGAGCGCCGGAAAGACTGGCACGCTGCCGATGTGTGCGCCGAAGTTGTAGAACCGCTGCAGCGGGACAAGCGACATCTGCAACGGCACGACCTGTAGAGCAAAGACGATGAAGAAAATTGTGTCACTGCCTCGGAAACGCACCCAGGCCAGGCAGTAGGCGGCCATGCAGGCAATCGTGAGGGCAATGAGCGTGGCCGGGATCGTGATCGCCAGCGAGTTCACGAGAAATGGGATGATGCCACCCGAGACCCCGAAACCACCCTTGAACAGCACCTGGTTGTAGTTGCTGAACGTGACACTCGGATGGGCAAAAAACTCCCACCACCCGGAGTTGGTGACGGCGCCGGCAGGGCGAAAGGAGGTGACGAGCACGCCGAATGTCGGCACGGTCCACAGAATCGTGAGGACGATGACGAGGATCGAAGCCGTCTTGCTGCTGAACGACTTGCGAATCTCTTTCGCCGCCCCTTGCCGCACGACCGGCGCGGCCTCGATCTCAGCCGTAGCGCTCATCGGACCGTACGCTCCTTCTTGAGCTGGACGATGTTGTAGACGAGTAGCGGCGTGACCGCGATCAAGATGACCACCGCGAGCGCGCTTCCGTGGCCAACGTTGAACTGCACGAACGTCTGGGCCCACATGTCGTTCGCCAAGGTGTTCGTGCCGAAGTTGCCACCCGTCACCGCCTTGACGATGTCGAAAATCTTCAGCGTCGCGATCATCACGGTTGTCAATACGACGATCAACGTTGCGCGAATCATCGGGATCTGCACGCTGAAGAACAGTCGCGGGCCGTACGCTCCGTCGACTCGCGCGGCCTCGATGACGTCGTCGGGAATCGCTTTAATGGCGGCGGATAGCACGACCATCGCGAAACCGGTTTCGATCCAGATCATGATGACCATAAGCAAGAAGTTGTTCAGTGGGTGGCTGAGCAACCAAATCGGAGGATGTTTCCAGCCGAGCGAGATAACGATCTGGCTCAGCAGACCGTCTTGCGGCCGACCCGCTCCCGGGTTGTCGTAGACGAATTTCCAGATGATGGCGGCACCGACGAACGACATCGCCATCGGCATGAAGATGAGCGACTTCACCAATGATTGCCGCTTCATGCGGTCGACACCGATTGCGATCAAGAGGCCAAGCGCGGTCGCCACAATGGGAGCAACGATCAGCCAGAGCAGGGTGTTCAGCAGCACCTGCTGCTCGGTGGGGTTGGTAAATGCCCACTTGTAATTATCGAAGCCAACGCCCTTGGCACCGACAAGCTGCGCCCCGTGGAAGCTCAGATAAAACGTCCGGATGGCCGGAATGATGAGGCCGACGAGCAGCAACACGATCGCCGGTGCCAAGAACACGAAGATAGTGAGCGGTCGCTGGAACCGGCCGGTCGAGCGGCCCGCCGCGTAGAAAACCACCAGCAGGACGGCGAAGAAGACCGCGACTGCACCGACGACCTGACCGAGCTTGTTCGCTGAAGTCGAGAAGGTCGAGGCGGTGACGAGCGCGTGAGAGGCAGTCATGCGTTTTCGACTCCCGATCTCGGACGACGTGCCGGTGCTAGACGCGGCCCTTTACTTATCCGGCGAGACACCATGGCCCGGAGGTTACTCGCTCCGGGCCATGGTGTTGCCTCAAACGGGTTAGGACGCCGGCCAGGCCGCGTCGATCGCCTTCGCGACATCGGTGACCGACTTGCCCTGGGCGAACCAGGCGGTCATCTGGGTCCATTCGGCACCCGAGCCGACCGCTGCCGGCATCAAGTCGGATGCGTCGAACCGGAAGGTCGCGCTGCTGTCGGTCAGGTACTTGGCCGACAACTGGTCGATCGGGTCGGTGTACAGACTCTGGTCGACGCCGCTGTTGGCTGACACCCAGCCTGGAGCGACCTTGACCCGGCTCGAGGCCCACTCGGCACTCGAGAGGTAGGTCTGCACGGCCTGCACCTCGGGCTTGTCGGAGAACGCCGCGGTGAACTCGCCGCCGCCTTCGACCGGGTCAGAGGTGACGCTCGGATCGACCGGAGGCAACTTGAAGGCAAAGACGTCGCCGTCGGGGCCCACCTTCAGGTTCTTGTCGAACGAGGACCACTGCGCCTCGTAGAACGACGCCTGCTGCAGCATCCAGCAACCGCCCGTGGGGATCGTCTTGCCCGCGTCTTGGAACGTCGTGTTCGCGATCGCCTTGACGTTGCCGACGTACTTGGGGTTGAGCATCCAATTCTTCACGATGTTCATCGAGTCGATGATCTGCGGGTCAGAGAACTTCACCTTGTGGCTCACCCAGTCGTCGTAGACCTGGCCGCCGTACTTGCCGAGCACGACTTCTTCGAGCCAGTCACTCGCTGGCCAGCCCGTCGCAGTTCCGGATCCGAGGCCACCGCACCAGGCGTTGCCCTTGCCGGACGCCGCGATCTTGTCGCTGAGCGTCATCATGTCGGCCCAGGTTGTCGGCACGGTGTAACCCGCTGCAGTAAACGCCTTTGGCGAATACCAAACGAGCGACTTCATGTTGGCGCTTTGGGGCGCGGCATAGAACGTGCCGTTCACCGAGCCGTACGCCTTCCAACCCTTGTTCCAGTACTTGTCTTCATTCGCCTCAACGGCCGCCGGTGCCTTCTTGACTGCGCCGGTCGCCACCATCTGAGCGAGGAGGCCCGGCTGCGGGATGATCGCGAGGTCGGGCGGCGTGCCACCTTGCACCTGCACGGGCAGCTGCGACTCGAAGTCGTTCGAGCCCGTGTACTTGATCGTGATGCCGGTGCACTTCGAGAACTCGGCCCACGACTTGTTCAGCGAGTCGGACTCGGGAGCGAGGATCGACCCGAACATCGTGACCGTCGTGCCCGAGTGGCCCATGTACTGCGAGTACGCGCTGCACCCTCCACTCGCTGCTGGTGAACCCGGCGCGGCCGAGCCACTCGGTGCGGGCGCGGCCGAGCTCGGCGTGCTTGCACTGCTGCTTGACGTGTTCGGGCTCGCCGTCTTGTGGCTGCTCGAACATGCTGCGACCAGGCTGATCGCTGCTACTGCCGGAACGAGAGCGACGTAGCGGCTCCGGCGCCTGCCGGTTGGCAAGCTCAAGGTCATGGTTTCTCCCTCTGCGACTGGGGGGAGCAGGGCGCCAAACCGCACCCGGCTGCAAACGCTGACATCGTGTCCCCTGCAGCGGGTGAGATCAAGGTCTTTGGAGCAAGAACCGGCATGTACGCGGTTACGGTTTGGCATCGGCGACCGGGCAGGCGGCCGGTGATTCGGCATGATCACGCGGCCGGTACCGGTACCGGGCCACGTCGACCGATCCGCTGTCGACCGATCAAGTTGGCGGCCGGCGGATCAGTGGCCGATCAGCTCGCGGCACGCCGGAGTGCGGTCGATCCTCGCACGTAGAGTTGCGTCGGCAACCGCTTCGCCTGGGGCTCGCGCTCAGGGTCGTCGAGCAGGTCGAGCAGGCAGCGCGCGGCGAGGGCGCCGATCTCTTCGGCCGGTTGGCAGACGGTCGTGAGGTCGAGCAAATCGGCCATTTCGTGACCGTCGAAGCCGGCTACCGACACGTCGCGGCCAGGCTGCAACCCGTGACGCCGTAACGCCCGTAACGCACCGAACGCCATCTCGTCGGACATCGCGAAAACCGCGGTCGGCGGCGTGCGCTGCGCGAGTTGCGCCGTCATCGCATGCTCGCCGCCTTCGATGGTGAAGAAGCCGGGCACCTGAAGGCCCGGATCGGCATCGAGACCGGACGCCGCGAGCGCCTGCAAATAGCCGGCGAGCCGATCGTTTTCGGGGAAAAACGGGGTTGGCAGCGGCCGCCCCGAGATCAGCCCGATCCGCTCGTGGCCGAGGTTCACCAAGTGCTGGGTGGCCATGCGGGCACCCTCGACGTCATCGATCGCCACGCTCGACACGCCCGTGCTGTGCGAACCGATCAACGTTACGGGCAGGTCGAGCTCGAACAGCTCTTGGAGGTCGGGACTGTCGACGGGCAAGCCGATCACCAGCACCGCGTCGACGCGACGGCGCAGCCGGCGATGCGGCGGCACTCGATGCGGCTCGCTCAAATCACCAGTGCTGTAAAGCAAAAGATCGAGGTCGGAGCGTTGCAACACCCGCTCGACGCCGTTGAGCACTTTCGAGAAGTACCAGCGTGCGACGAACGGCGTGATGACCGCGATGCTGCCCGCGCGACCGCTCGCGAGCCTCGATGCGGCAGGCGAAATGACGTAATCGAGGCGGTCGGCCACCCGGCGGACGTGTTCGCGGGTGATCGGATCGACATTCGGTAGCCCCCGCAATGCACGCGACACCGTGGCCGTCGATACCCCTGCCTCGCGGGCGACATCACGAATCGTCATGCCCACCAGCGCGCTCCCATCGACAGCGCCAGCGCCAGCGCCCATCGGGCTTCCTTTCCCTTGCTCGGACCCCCAGGCACGGCCTGCGTGCAAGCAGAAACTGTAGCTGCTTTGTAAGCGTTGTCATCAACTCGGCCGGATCAATTTTCCGTGAGCTTTTTCGACTGCCTTTGCCAGTCAGTTTTTTCGTGAACCAATGACGAGCGCCGCGCGTAACCTGCTGGCAATGGAGACGATTGCGGCCGAGGCCGGCACCGCCGCCCCGCCGCGACGTCGGTGGCTGTCGAACTTGCCCAAAAGCGCCTGGCTCGCCGTGGTCGGATTCGTGGTGGCCGAGCTGGCGACATCCGGGCGTTACGGCTTTCATCGTGACGAGTTGTACTTCATCGCCTGCGCTCGCCATCTGGCTTGGGGATACGTTGATCAGCCGCCGCTCGCGCCGTTGCTGGTGCGGGTTTCGCTGTTATGGGGCGACAATTCCGTTGCGATCCGCGTGTTGCCCGCGCTCGCCGGCGCAGGGGTAGTGCTGGTGGCTGCCCTGTTCGCCCGAGATTTCGGCGGACGACGTTTTGCTATCGGGCTGGCCGCTCTACTGACGGCGACGATGCCCGTGCTTCTCGGCGCTTCGCACCTCGCTGGCACCACGGCCTACGACGTGTTGGCCTGGGCTCTCACCTTGTTGCTCGTCTGCCGAGCGGTGATGCGCGACCGACCGCGGCTCTGGCTAGCCGCCGGCGTTGTGGCAGGAATCGGCTTGCTCAACAAACACACCATCGCGACGTTCCTGATACCGGCGCTGGTGATCGCCTTAGCGGTCAGCCCGCAGCGATCTGTGCTCAGGTCGAGATGGCCGTGGCTGGCCGGCCTCATCGCCGTAGCAATCGGTTCGCCGACGCTGGTGTGGCAAGCGATGAACGGCTGGCCCGAGCTAACCATGATGCATTCATTGCAAACACAACACAGTGCGGGCTCAGACATCGCAACGTTCATTCCGGCGCAGCTGCTGTACGCCGACCCCGTTGTTGCGCCTATCTGGATTGCCGGTGTCGTCCAGCTAATGCGGGCGCGGCATTTCGTCAGCGTGCGATTCGTCGGCTGGCTCTACCTGATTCTGCTGCTTTTCATGCAGGCGGTCGTGCCCGGTCGGCCGTATTACCTGTGCGCGCTGTACATCCCGCTGTTCGCCGCTGGCTCGTGCTGGGTCGAATCACGTGCCCGTAAGGGTTTTCGACTCCCCCGCCACGTGTGGCCGCGGATTGTCGCGGTGGGTGCGGTGATTTGCGCGCTGATCGCGCTACCGATTTTGCCCATCCGGTTCTGGCACACGTTCACCCCGAAGAGCTTGAATTACGATCAGGGCGAAGAGATCGCCTGGCCGCACATGGTCGGCCAGGTGGCCGCTGCCTATACCGCGATACCTGCAGCAGAGCGCGCGCACACCGACATCTTCACCTCGAACTACGGCGAGGCGGGTGCAATCGACTTCTACGCAAAAGAATTCGGGCTGCCAAGCGCCTCCTCGGCGCACAATGCGTTCTGGACCTGGGGACCCCCACCAGGCTCTCCGTCGTCCATCTTGATTGTCGGTGACGACGCCGACGCGTTCAGTTCGTGGTGCAAATCGCAGGCAGTGGTCGGACACTTGTCGAACGTGCAAGGCGTGCAGGACGACGAATTCGGTGCGCCACTGACATTATGCACCGGCTTCGGTCGTAGCTGGGTGAGCGTCTGGCCGCAGTTGAAGCACTTCAACTGACCGGCGATTAGCCGCTGCGGGCCACCACGAAATCACACATGGCGTCGAGTGCGCGTTTTGCGGGGACATCGGGCAACGGCCGCAACGTTTCGCGCGCGTCGGCAACCCAACGTTCGACGTCGGCGCGGGTGGCCTTGATCGCCGGATGAGCTCGCAGCAATGTGAGCGTCTCGCGATGCCGGGTGTCGTCGCTCAGGTCGGCGTCGAGCAACTCGAGCAGCCGCGCGTCGAGTGGGTCGGTAGAGCGCCGGGCATGCAGCACCGGCAATGTGGTCACACCTTCGCGCAGATCAGTGCCAGGAGTCTTGCCCGAATCACTGCTATCGCTGGTGATGTCGAGCAGGTCGTCGGAGAGTTGGAACGCTACGCCGATGCGCTCGCCGTAGCGGATCATCACGTCGACGATCGACTCCGGTGCACCGGCGAACATGGCGCCGAACCGGGCCGAGGTGGCGATCAGTGATCCGGTCTTGTCGGCCATCACCTGCATGTAGTGGGCCAGCGGGTCGACACCCGCCTCGGGTCCGACCGTTTCGCGAATCTGCCCCTGCACCAGCCGCTCGAACGTGCGGGCCTGGATGCGGACCGCTTCGGGCCCGAGATCGGCGAGCATGTCGGACGCCCTGGAGAACAAGAAGTCGCCGGTGAGGATCGCGATCGTGTTCGACCAGCGTGCATTCGCGCTGACGGTGCCTCGACGCACGAGCGCTTCGTCCATCACGTCGTCGTGGTACAGCGTTGCGAGGTGAGTGAGCTCGACGACGACCGCCGCCGGCAGCACCCCAGGCGCGGCCGGATCGCCGAACTGCGCAGCGAGCAAGACAAGCAACGGTCGGAACCGCTTACCGCCCGCCTCGACCAAGTGACCGGAGGTCTCGGTGACGAAGGGGTAGTCGCTCTTCACGGCGTCGCGCAGCATCGCTTCGACCGAGGTAATGCCAGCGACGATCGCCGACTCGAGCTCCGGGTCGGGAATGACGAGGCCGTTGGGCCCAACGCTGGTCACGCGATCTCCTGCCATGTCGTCGCGCACAAGACCACGGTTGTCGGCGCGACCCGGTTCACCGCAGGCGCTGGCCATGGTGCCCATCTCCTGCGCTAGCGCAGGAAAGGAACCGCCTTGCCTGCGAGGTCGAGCAACGGCTGTGGAACTATGCCGAGAACCAAGGTAGCCGCAACACCGATGACGACCGCAGCCGAGGTGAAAACGGTGGGTGCAGAGACCACCGGGCCGTCGATCGCGGGCTCCTGGAAGAACATCAACACGATGATCCGGATGTAGTAGTAGGCCGTGACTGCGCTCGCGAGCATGCCGACGATGACCAGCGGCGCGGCACCGCCCTCATAGGCGGCCTTGAATACGGCCACCTTCGCCCACAACCCGCTGGTAGGCGGCAGCCCGGCAAACGCCAGCAGGAAGAACGCGAAGATTCCCGCGACGAGCGGTGATCGTCGTCCGAGCCCTACCCACCGGGAGAGGTGATTGGCCTCGCCGTCGGCGTCTCGCACCAAGGTGACGATTGCGAAGGCGCCGATCGTCATGAACCCGTAGGCCACCAGGTAGAAGAGCACGCTCGACTCGCTGTCGGCCGTGGCCACCGTTGCACCACCGATGGCGGTGAGCAGGAAGCCGGCGTGCGCCACCGACGAGTAGGCAAGCAGTCGCTTGACGTCGGTCTGCGTGACACCGATGATCGCGCCGACGACCATCGTGACGATTGCCACGCCCCAGATGATGGGGCGCCAGTCCCAGCTCAGCCCGCCGAACGAGACGAACAGCACGCGCATCAACGCACCGAACGCAGCAATCTTCGTTCCGGAGGCCATGAAGGCCGTGATGGGCGTAGGAGCGCCCTGGTACACGTCAGGGGTCCACCAGTGGAATGGTGCACCCGAAAGCTTGAACAGCAAGGCTATTCCGACCAGGGCCAACCCGACGATGAGCAATGCATCGCCCCGCGTCGACGATGTGAGCGCGTCGGAGATGTCGGAGAACTTCACGCTGTTCGCGTAGCCGTAGACCAGCGCCATGCCGTAGACGAAGAACGCCGAAGAAAACGACCCGAGCAGGAAGTACTTGACCGCAGCCTCTTGCGAGAGCAGCCGGCGCCGCCGAGCCATGCCGACGAGCAAGTAGAGCGGCAGCGACAGCACTTCGAGGGCAACGAACATCGTGATGAGGTCGTTCGCGGCAGGGAACAACAACATGCCACCGACAGCGAACATCGCCAGCGGGAACACTTCGGTGTGCACGAAACCGGCGCGCACGCTGGCCCGCTCGTCGGACGAGCCCGGCACGTCAGCAGCCTGGGCAGCGAAATCGCTGTCGGGAGCGAGCGATCGGTCGGCGATGAGTAGTACCGCACCGATCGACACGGCGATGATCGTGCCCTGGATGAACAGGGTCGGGCCGTCGACCGCGACGGCGCCCTGGGCGGTGATCTCGCGGATTGACGTGTTCGCCACCACCGCGATGAGTGCCGCGACGAGGCCACCGAGCGAAAGCACCGTCTGGGTGATGCCACGCGAAGCGCGCGGCACGAAGGCCTCGACCAGTACGCCCGCCGCGGCGACGCCGAAGACGATAAGCATCGGCAGCAGTGCCCGGTAGCCGATGTTCGGCGTCGGGATCTTCGTGACTGCATCGCCAGCACGTGGCGCAAGAGCGGCCACAACGTGCAGGAGTGAGGCCGAGCTCACGAGGCTCCTCCATTGCTAGAAGGCGCGGACTTGGCTGTCGACGTCGGTATCACCGGCGCTGGGTCGGCATTCCCGGTGTGGTCGAGCGTGGCATGCACTGCTGGGTTGATGACGTGCAGCAGCGGACGCGGGTAGAACCCGAGCAAGATGATGATCGCAATGACCGGCGCGATGACCCACTTCTCGCGAAGCGACAAGTCGGTGGTGCCCTCGATGTCGGGCGCAACAGGGCCGGTCATGGTGCGTTGGTAAAGCACCAGCATGTAGATGGCGGCCAGGATGATGCCGATCGTGCCGATCCCGGCGGCGACCTTGTATCGGGTGAACGTGCCAACCAGTACGAGGAATTCGCTGACGAACGTATTCAGACCGGGCAGCGCGAGCCCCGAAAGACAGGCAACCAAGAACGTGCCGGCCAGAATCGGTGCGACCTTCTGCATGCCGCCGAAGTCGTTGATGCCTCGCGACTTGCGCCTATGAATCATGAAGCCGATCACCAGCAGCAGCGCGCCGGTAGAGAAGCCGTGGTTGACCATGTACAGCGTCGCGCCGGCCTGGCCTTGACTCGTGAACGCGAAGATGCCGAGCGTGATCAGGCCGAAGTGCGATACCGAGACGTAGGCGATCAGCCGCAGCATGTCCTTTTGCCCGATGGCCTGCAGCGCACCGTAGATCACCCCGACGACAGCCAACACGAGGACGACGGGCGTGAACCAGTGGGAGGCCTGCGGGAAAAGGTCGAGGCAGAAGCGAATGAATCCGAACGTGCCGACCTTGTCGAGCACGCCGACGAGCAGCACGGTGCCGCCGACCGGCGATTCAGCCGCTGCGTCGGGCAGCCAGGTGTGGAAAGGCCACAACGGCGCCTTGATCGCGAAAGCGAAGAAGAATCCCAGGAACAGCCAGCGCTGGTCGTTAACCGGGATGTTCATCTTCTCGAGGTCGGTGAACAGGAACGAGTGGCCCGCCACGACATAAAGCGCGATCACCGCGGCCAGCATCAGCAGGCCGCCGAGCAGGCTGTACAGCAGGAACTTCATCGATGCGTACGACGAGCGTGGCGTTCCGGCGCTGCCGACGATGAAATACATCGGGATCAGCATGGCTTCGAAGAACACGTAGAACAAGAACACGTCGGTGGAGGCGAAAACGCCGATGAGAAGCGTTTCCATCGACACCATCATGACCAAGAACGACTTCACACTTCGCTTGCTGTTCTCGCAGTCGTGCCATGACGCGAGGATCACCACCGGCCACAAAACCGCGGTCAGGAGTAACAGCACGAGCGCGATGCCGTCGACGCCAAGTGCGTAATGGACGCCGAATGCCGGAATCCAGCTGACCTTTTCGTTGAACTGGAAACGGTCGCCGTCGGGCGCGAACTGCACGGCCATCGCGATGGTGAGGGCAAGGGTCACCAACGTGGTGCCCAGTGCCACCTGCTTGGCGAGTTTGGGTCGCGCGTTAGGCACCGCGACAATCGCGGCGCTGCCGACGAGAGGTATGACACCGATGACGGTGAGCCAAGGGAAACTCATCTCAGCCCCTCACCATCAGCAAAGCAGCGATCAGCACCACGACGCCTCCGAACATCGACAGTGCGTACGAACGCACGAAACCTGTTTGCATGCGACGGAAGCGGCCTGACGTGCCACCGACGAATGCCGCGAAGCCGTTGACGAAACCATCGACGCCGCGGTTATCGAAGAACACCAGCAGCCTCGTTAGGTATTGGCCAGGCCGCATGAACACCGACTCGTTGAACGCGTCGCCGAGCAGGTCGCGGCGCGCCGCGACGACCACTGGACTGGCCGCCGGCGCAACAACGGCAACCGGCCGTCGTCCGTACTGCAAATACGCAGTACCAATACCAACGAGGACGACGACGAAGGTTCCGACGCCGATGAGTCCGATTGGCTTGAACGAAGTCTCCGCGGGCTTGCCGACAACGGGACCGAGGAAGTCGGCGAGTCTGCTGCCGAGGATGAGCAGGTATCCCATGCCGACCGAGCCGATGGCGAGCACGACCATTGGCCACTTCATGACTTCTGGCGACTCGTGGGGGTGCGCGTCTTCAGCCCAGCGCTTCTCGCCGAAGAAGGTCAGCACCATCACGCGGGTCATGTAGTAGGACGTGATGCCGGCGCCGACAAGGCCTGCCGTGCCGAGGATTGCGCCCGAGACGCCACCCTTGTGATACGCCGCCTCGATGATGGCGTCCTTGGTGAACCAACCTGCGAGGCCGGGAAAACCGATGATGGCGAGATAGCCCAGGCCGAAGGTCGCGAAAGTCCAGGGCATGTACTTACGCAGGCCCCCGTATCGCCGCATGTCGACTTCGTCGTTCATGCCATGCATGACAGAGCCGGCACCGAGGAAGAGCCCGGCTTTGAAGAAACCGTGCGACAGCAGGTGTGCGATACCGAAGGCATAACCGGCAGGGCCGAGGCCGACCGCCAGCATCATGTAGCCGATCTGGCTCATCGTGGACGCGGCGAGCGCCTTCTTGATGTCGTCTTTCGCGCAGCCGATGATCGCGCCGAACAACAGCGTGACGGCGCCGACCACCATGACACCGAGCCGCGCCGTCGGTGTCACGTTGAATATCGGCGCCGATCGCGCCACCAGATAGACGCCCGCCGTCACCATCGTGGCGGCATGGATAAGCGCGGAGACCGGAGTAGGGCCTTCCATCGCGTCGCCAAGCCACGACTGCAACGGAACCTGCGCCGACTTACCACAGGCGCCCAGCAACAACAGCAATCCGATCGCGGTCATCGTCGCGTGGTCGGCATGAGCGGCTTTGCCTGCAGCGCCGAAAACGTCGGTGAAACTGAAGCTGCCGAAGGTCGCGAACATCAACATGATCGCGACCGACAGACCGAAGTCGCCAACCCGGTTGACGATGAACGCTTTCTTCGCGGCAGTAGCGGCCGAAGGCTTGTGCGACCAGAAACCGATCAGCAGGTAGGACGCGAGACCGACGCCTTCCCAACCGATGTAGAGCGCGACGAAGTTGTCGCCGAGAACGAGCAGCAACATCGCGGCGACGAACAGGTTCAGGTAGGCGAAGAAGCGTCGGCGACCCGGATCGTGCGCCATGTAGCCGATCGAGTAGATGTGGATCAGGGATCCGACACCGGTAATCAGCAGCACGAAGCAAATCGAGAGCGCATCGATCTGGAAGTTCGCATCAGCTCTGAAGTTGCCGACGAAAGTCCAGCTGAACAGGTGATCATCGAAACTTCGGGACGACGCCGACTTGCCCATCAGCGTGACGAACATGATGACGCCGAGAATGAACGACGCCACAGGAGCTGCCACGCCCAACAAGTGACCCCAGGCGTCTGTGCGTCGTCCGCCCAACAACAGCACCAAAGCGCTGCCGAGCGGGATCGCCACCAGCAACCAGGTGATCGTGAAGGTTCCGCTGACGTGAGTGGTCGGCGTCAGTGCCGCCGGCAACGCCGTCGCCAGCGGATGAGTCAGAGTCGCGATCGTCACCGCGCGCCGCCTTCGAGGGCGTCACGGAGCTGGACGGCGTCACGGGCTTGCGTGGACACGCAGGTCACGGCCGGCTGCCTTTCGTGATCGGTGGGTCGGTCATCAGTGCCTCGGTCATCAGTACTTGAGCAGGTTCGCGTCGTCGATCGACGCCGACCGGCGGGTGCGGAAGACGGCCACGATGATGGCGAGGCCGACGACGACTTCGGCGGCGGCGACAACCATGACGAAGAACGCCATGATCTGACCGTCGAGGCTGCCGTTGATACGTGAGAAGGTGACCAGCGCGAGGTTGCTCGCGTTCAGCATCAACTCGATGCACATGAACACGACGATGGCGTTGCGGCGCAACAGCACGCCGAGAGTGCCGATGGTGAAGAGAATCGCGGACAGGTAGAGGTAGTAGGTAGGGCTCATGATGACTGCCCCTTTCCGGATGCCTGATCGATGGCAGTTGGCGATTCTCCGAGTTCGGAGGGCCGCGGCTTGCGCCCACGTTCTTCGCTGATCAGGGCGACTGCGGTGGGCACGCTGAGCTCGGACAGCGATCCGTCGGGGAGCAACGCCGGCGTGTCGACCGCGTTGTGTCGCGCGTACACACCTGGACCAGGTAGCGGCGTCGGGTGCACTCCTGCCCTGAACCGTTCTTGCATGAGTTCACGCTGAGTGCGCTTCGGTTCGTGCCGCTCGCGGTGCGCGAGCACCATCGCGCCGAGGGCCGCGGTGATGAGCAGTGCGCTTGTCGCTTCGAACGCAAACACGTAACGGGTGAAAAGCAACTTGGCGATTTCGTAGATGTTGCCGCCGCCGTTGGTGACTCCGGCGTCGGCTTGCGGGTAATTCACGTCGTGCAGGCCCTTGC
>JBOGEK010000315.1:0-10694 GCA_050743645.1 Acidothermaceae bacterium | reverse complement strand
GTCGCGGCCCTCGTGCTGACCCTGGTCATTTCTATCCCCGCCGGCTACGCAATGGCCCTCACAAAGTTCAGGGGACGCCGTACGCTACTCGTCGTCACCCTCGTCGTGATGCTTATCCCCAATACGGCGCTCGTCCTGCCGCTGTTCCTGGAGATGAATGCGGTCGGGCTCGTCAACACCGCGTTGGCGGTTGTACTCCCGTTCTCGTTCTATCCCTTCGGCGTTTATCTCGCCTACATTTACTTCTCGTCGAGTATCCCGAGCAGCCTGCTTGAGGCAGCCCGCATCGACGGCGCCGGTGAGTTGCAGGTTTTCGTGCGCATCGCGCTGCCGCTCGCAATGCCGATCATCGCGCTCGTCGGATTCTTCAACTTCGTCCAGAACTGGAACAACTACTTCCTACCGTTCGTGATGCTGCCGTCGAGTGGTAAGTACCCGGTTCAGGTCGGGCTGTCGACGCTGCTGTCGTCGACGACGGCCTTCAACCCCAGCGCGGCTGGCTCCGGATCGATCGAGCTGCCGACATTGGCGCTGGCGACGGTCGTATCCGTTTTGCCGGTGCTCATCATCTTCCTGTTCTCCCAGCGATTCTTGGTCGCCGGCCTGACCGCGGGAGGGACCAAAGGATGAACTCGGCAACCGGCTCACCGATGCTGCTGCCGCGACGGAGGTACTGTGCCCGCTACCACAGCAACTCGCCATCGAGCCGCTGCGAACACTCACATTCGTCGCGTTGGCGGCAGCTCTCGATTGGCCCTCAGGGTGGTCGTTGGTCGGAGCTTCACGGTGGTCGTGTTGTCGGCGTTCGCCGCGTTCTTCGGCCTGCCGCTGGCCTGGTTACTGCTTGCGATCACGAAGTCCGGGCGTACGCTCTCCCAGCAGAATCCGATGTCGTTCGGCAGCCTGCACGACCTGCGCGCCAACTGGCGGCAACTGTTCAGCTTCCAGCATGCCGCGTTCGGCCAGTGGCTGTTCAACTCAACCGAGTACGCCGCCCTGGCCTTGATTTTGACGTTGATACTGGCAATTCCGGCCGGATACGCGCTGGCGCTTACGAAATTCAGGGGGCGTCGCACGGTTCTCGCCGTCACATTGCTCGTGATGCTCATTCCGAACACCGCGCTTGTGCTTCCGCTGTTTCTCGAGATGAGCCTGGTCGGCCTAATCGACAACGCGCTGTCCGTCGTCCTGCCGTACGCGTTTTATCCATTCGGAGTTTATCTCGCTTACATTTACTTCTCGTCGAGCATTCCGCGCACGCTGTTGGAGGCCGCCCGCGTGGACGGCGCAGGCGAGTTCCAGGTGTTCTCGAGGATCGCGCTCCCGCTCGCCACGCCAATCGTCGCGCTGGTGGCATTCTTCAGCTTCGTCCAGAACTGGAACAATTACTTCTTGCCGTTCGTGATGCTGCCGTCGAACGGCAAGTTTCCAGTGCAAGTAGGGCTGACGACGATTCGCGCGTCGTCGCCGGCGCTTGCATTGGCGACCTTGTTGGCCGTGTTGCCGGTACTCGTGCTATTTCTGTTCTCGCAACGATTCCTGGTAGCCGGCTTGACCGCGGGCGGCACACGGGGCTGAACGATGCGGAGATGAACTCAGCGCCGTGCCGGTGCGCGTCGCGCCCTCGGACGGCGCCGCCGCCATGCATCGCTGATGTGCTCGATCATGAGCGACGCCGCGAGCTCGGAGTCGCCCGCGGTAATCGCGTCGAGTACGCCACGATGCTGGCGATTCGTGTGTTCGCGGTTGGCAACGCTCACACTCCCGCTGTAGCGAATGCTGCGACGTGCTTCCGCATGGACGGTCTTGACGATTGCTCGGCCCAGCTGATTTCCCGATATGAGCATGATCCGCTCGTGGAATGCGACGTCCACCCGGTCCATGCGCTCGGGCTCACGCACGCACGCGTCGAGTTCGTCCATCAAGGCGTTCAGCTCGCGAAGGTCGTCCTTCGTGCGGCGGTGCGCAGCCTCACGCGCGAGCGCGGATTCAAGCACAGTTCGGACGACGATCAGCTGGTCGAGAACCTCGTATTCCTCGTCGTGGCGCACGATCGCCGCAAGGACTTCGGGGTCGAGAAGGTTCCATGCCTCTTGGGGAGAGACCAATGTGCCGATGCCCTGGCGAGCCGTGAGGAGTCCCTTTTCTTCAAGCGTCTTCACGGCTTCGCGAGCGACCGTGCGGCTCACGCCGTACGCCTCGCAGAGCGACGGCTCGGTCGGCACCAGGTCGGCCGGACGAAGGTCGCCTGACACGATGCGCTCGAGAAGATCACCTACTACAGCGTCGGCTCGCCGCGTCGGACGCTGCGCCGCGGGCCGACGCGAAGAGCTCACCGGTGCAGTGACGGCCATCTGTGCCCTTCCATGGGGGAGCCCGCGCGACACGCTGCTCGCACCGGTGTACTTGAATCATTCAGTTCAATCATCATATGTCACATGTCCTCGGACCCCTGGAGAATCCTTGTGAAGGTCACCGGCTACCGCAGCCTGATTACACACCATGACTGGGGCCGGCGGATCGGCGATGTCAACCATGCCAGCGAGACGACGAGTACCCCCGTGCACGTGTTGATCGTCACGACTGACGAGGGCATCGAAGGTGTCGGCATCGGCGCCCACCCAGACGTCGAGCGCATCTTCGACGCGGTGGCCGGTGAGGACCCACGAGGCGTTGTCGCGCTCTACGACCGGATGTGCGCCCACGTCTTCAAGCTGGGCCATCAGGGAGCGGTTGCCGGCACGATCGGCGCCATCGACATGGCGCTTTGGGATATCAAGGCCAAGGCCGCAGGCGAACCGCTCTGGCGTCTTCTCGGTGGGCGCGATCGATTCGTTCCCGGTTACGCTTCGGCCCTCGACATCGTGCTCGACGACGACGAGCTTGTCGCAATCCATACCAAGTTCGCCGAGCGCGGTTACCGCTCGGCCAAGCTGAAAGGCGGCCGGCATCTCGACCACGACATCGAGCGGTTGCTGTCGTTGCGTGACGTCTACTCCACCCAAAGCGCCGCGCCGGCATTGATGTTCGACGCCAATGAGGCTTGGCACCGGTCACAGGCGATCCGGTACGTCAGAAAGTTGGAGGAAAAAGTCGACCTCGCGTGGATCGAGGAGCCGGTGCGCCGGTGGGATGCTGCAGGCCACGCCGCCGTCCGCGCTGGAGTACGAGCCGGCGTCGCGAGCGGCGAAAACCTCACTGGGCTCGAGCAATTTCGGCCATTGCTCGATGCCGATGCACTCGACGTCGTGCAGGTGGGTTGGGGCTGGGGAACCACGCTCGCGCTGCGGGTCGCGACCGCCGCTCATGCGCGCGACCTGCCTGTTAGCCCCGTCGGCTTCTGGCCGGCGATCGCGCCGGCGGCCGCCGCGATGCCCAACATGATCTCGATCGAAGTGCAGGATTTGTCTTATCCATACGGGATCGGCGTCGACCAAGTGATCGTTGACGGCGGCATTGTCCTCGGCGACGAAGCGGGGCACGGACTCGCCGTCGACGAGGACGCGATCGGCGGCCTCGCTGTGGATTTGGCATGGCGGACGCCGACGAACTGGCAGGTGCGACCGGCTCGGGCGGGCCTGCGGCTGACGCCCGAGGACGACAGCGACGTCGACCGCTAGAGGCGGAGCCGGTAGAACGCGATCGCGTTGTCTGCGAACACCTGCCGCTGTTCGGGTTCGCTCAACGACATCAGTAGTTGCTGCGCGGTCGACACGACTTCGCCGTAGCTGGCAGCGAGAAGGCAGACCGGCCAGTCGGATCCGAACATCAGTCGTGACGGTCCGAATTCGTCGAGAGCGACGTCGACCACGGGCTGTAGCTGCGCGGCCGATCGGTTACCCGGCGCTGCTTCGGTCACCAGGCCGGACACCTTCGCCCATACGTTGGGCAAGCCGCCGAGCTCGCGCATCCGCGCCGTCCATTGCGCGAGGTCGCCAGACCGTAACGGCGGCTTGCCGAGGTGGTCGAGAACGAAGTGTGTCTCGGGCAGGTCGGATGCGACTCTGACGGCAGCCGGTAGGTGCACGTCGTCGACAAGCAGGTCGAACGCGATGTCGTGGCGCGCTAGGCACCGCAGTCCGCGCCGGACGTCGGGGCGGTCGAGCCAACCGGCGTCCGGCTCGTTCTGCACGAGGTGCCGCAAACCGGCCAGCCGATGACCGCCTGGCTCGGCTCGCCAGTGGCTGAGCAAGTCGTCGAGATCGGACGCCGTCAGGTCGGCCCATCCGACCACTCCTGCGATCAGGTCGGACGCCGCTTCGGCGCGCGCCAGCAGGTGCGTCGTTTCGTCGCGGTCATTGACCGATTGCACAACGACCGTTGCAGCCAGCTCGACGGTCGCCGCCGCGGCGCGCAGGTCGTCGACGACGAAGTCACGGTTGATCGCTGCGTCGGTGTCGGGGTTCATCCAGGTCTGCGGGTGTTCTGCCATTTCCCACAGGTGCTGGTGCGCATCGACGATCAGTCGATTCGGCTCGGTCATCGGCCGAGCCATCCGCCGTCTACCGGCAGCGTGACGCCGTGCACGTAGTTTGCGGCGGACGACGCGAGGAAGACCACCGCACCGCCGATGTCGGCCGGCGTGCCCCAGCGCCCGGCCGGGATGCGGTCGCTGATCGCTTTGAACCGTGCAGGGTCGTTGCGAAGCGGCGCGGTGTTGTCCGTCTCGATGTAACCCGGTGCGACCGCGTTCACGTTGACTCCATGGGCCGCCCATTCGTTGGCGAGCGCTTTCGTCATTCCGGCGATACCAGATTTCGCTGCGGTATAAGCGACGATGTTGAGGCCACCCTGGAAGCTGAGCAACGACGCGGTGAAGACGATTTTCCCGCGGCCGCACTCGACCATGCGGCGTCCGAGGTTGCGTGCGAGGGTGAACTGAGCTGTGAGGTCGACCTGGACGACGTGATCCCAGTCCTCGTCGGTGTAGTCGACGGCGGGCGAGCGCCTGATGTCGCCAGCGTTGTTGACGAGGATGTCGACCGTGCCGTGGTTCGCCGTGATGTCGTCGGTGAGTCGCTTCACCGCGTCGCGGTCGGAGAAGTCGGCGCGGTAGGCGGTGAAGCGGCGTCCGGTCTGTTCGACCGTCTTTTGCACGACGCTGCCCGACTCCTCGAGCGTCGCGCTCACACCGACGATGTCGGCGCCTGCTTCGGCGAGTGCGACGGCGATGCCCGCCCCGATTCCGCGCCGGGCTCCGGTCACGACGGCGACCTGGCCGGATAAGTCGAATGGTGAAGGCATCAGGCAACACCACTCTCAACGTCGGTGCAATCGACAAGGATCTTCATGGCGCCGCCTCGGGCCAATGCCGCGAACGCTTCACTGGCCTGGGTCAGCGGGAAGACGCCTGTGATGAGTTCCGCGACCGCGACGCGGCCTGTCGCGATGTGGTCGACGGCGGCTTCGAAGTCGCGGCGCTCGTAGAGGCGAGCTCCAACCATTTCGAGTTCGCGCCAGAAGAACCGGTGCAGGTTGACCTCGCGCGGTTGGGTGTGAATCGCGACCATGACGAGCTTGCCGCGCACGCCAAGGACGTCGACGGCAGTCGTGACGCCGCCCTGAGCGCCTGACACCTCGAACGCGACATCGGCGCCCTCGCCTCCGGTGAGCTCGCCGACGAGCGCCGTCACGTCGTCCGCCGGATCAATTGCTCGAAGGCCGAGCTTCATGACGAGTTCGCGACGCGTTGCGTCGAGTTCGACGACAGATACGTCGGCGCCTGTCGTCTGCGCGACCAGCGCGATGAGCACCCCGACCGGGCCGCCGCCGACCACGATCGCGCGCTGCCCGGCCGAGAGGCCAGAGCGCCGCACGTCGTGCACGGCGACCGCCGTCGGCTCGACCAGCGCGGCGTGTTCAAGGCGCATATCGGCGGGCAGCCGGACAAGCAGCTCGGCAGGCACGTTCCAGCGGTTCTGCATCGAACCGGGCGCATCGATCCCGAGAAACACCAGCTGCGGGCAGATGTGCCCGTAGCCGCGCAGACATGCCGCACAGCTGCCGCACGATTTCACCGGCAGCACGGTAACCGCGTCGCCGACGGACCAACCGGAAACGCCGGGCCCGACGGCCGCCACCGTGCCTGAACATTCGTGCCCGATGGTCGCGGGTGGTTTTACCCGTGCGTCCATTGCGCCGTGGAAAATGTGGATGTCGGTGCCGCAGATTCCGGTGTACGCGACCGCCACTTGCACCTCGCCCGCTCCCGGTTCGGAGGCAGCGACCTGCGACGCCCCGACGTCGCCAGGCCCGTTATACGTTGCGGCGCGCATGCGCTTCCACCTTCCGGTCGGTGTTCGGTGCAGCCGGATGTCATCAGACGTCATTCGTCGTATCTATGATAGGCGGGTGCTCCGATCTGGAGTCAGTCGAGGTGCCAGACCTCTGGCAGCTCACGCCACATTTTTCCTTCTGGCGTGCCAGCAAGCCGTTCCTGACAAGGGTCGGTGAACGTCCACCAGCGTTGCGACGTCGGATCAGCGGCGATGCGAGCCATGTCGGCGTCGTAATCGTCGCCGACGTATTCGTAGTAGCTGAAGAGCACGCCGTCCATGAGGAAGATCGTGTAGTTGCGTATGCCGCACTCGGTAATCTTCTGTTCGACTTCGGGCCAGACTGAGGAGTGCAATCGCAGGTATTCCTCCGCCTTTTCGGGCCGCAGGCCCACGGCTTGGCCGATTCTGCGCATCAGCTCGACGCGTTCGACGAGGTGGCCCACGTCGGCCCATCGGGGAAGCGGTAGGCCAGCACGGATTCAGGACGCAACTCTGCGCTCATGCCGGGTGAAAGAGGTGCCGTATAACGGCCGTTCGAAATCACCACGGGTTCGACGAAATGCTCATGTAAGTGGTCTACATATTCGACCATGCGCCCTTCGGTGGAGCAGCTCACCGACAGATAATCGAACATCGCCAGGTGCTGGACGAGCTCACAGAGTCCGACGCCGCCGGCATGAGGACATACCGGCACGCCGAATTTGGCTGCCAGCAAAAGGATTGCCAGATTCTCGTTCAGGCCGCCAACCCTGCACGCATCGATCTGGACGACGTCGACGGCGCCGGCTTGCAGAAGTTGCTTGAACATCACGGCATTGTGCACGTGCTCGCCTGTCGCAACCCGAACCGGACGCACGGCCTCCCGTATCGCCGCGTGCCCGAGGATGTCGTCGGGCGAGGTTGGCTCCTCGATCCAGTAGGGTTCGAATTCGTCGAGCGCCCGAACCCAATCGATCGCCTCGGCAACGCCCCAAGCCTGGTTGGCGTCGGCCGCGAGCGGCAGGTCTCCGACGGCCGAGCGGGCAATCGCGAAGCGTCCGCGATCCTCGTTCAGATCCAGGCCCACCTTCAGCTTGATCATCGAAAAGCCGTCAGCCTTCGCCTCTTTGCTCAGGCGGGCAAGCTTTTCGTCGTCATAGCCCAGCCATCCGGGCGTTGTCGTGTAGGCGGGGTAGCCGTTCGCTCGTAGCTCCCGTTCGCGGTCCTCCCGCCCGATCGTGCCTTTTTCCAGGATTTCCAGCGCTTCAGTCTGTGTCAGCGCGTCCCGCAGGTAGCGGAAGTCGATGAGTTCGACCAGCTCGGCGGGGGGGAGTGCAGAGAGCAGCTGCCACAGCGGCTTTCCCTCACGGCGAGCCCGCAGGTCCCAAGCCGCGTTGATCACGGCACCGGCGGCCATGTGGATCGCGCCTTTCTCAGGCCCGAGCCATCGCAGTTGGCTGTCGCCGGTAAGCGTTCGGCCAAAGGCGCCCATGCCCGCGAGCAGCTCGTCGACGTCGCGCCCCACGACGAGCGGCCGCAGGGCTTCGATCGCGGCGAGTTGCACGTCGTTGCCCCGACCGACGGTGAATGCGAAGCCGTAGCCCATCTCGCCCGACGCAGTCGTCAGTGCGAGATAAGCCGCCGAGTAGTCGGGGAAAGGGTTCATCGCGTCTGACCCGTCGCGATGCCGGGACGTCGGGAACCGTACGTCCGCGGTGTCGAATCCGGTGATCCGGTTGCTCACTATGGTCCTTAGCTCTTCGCGGTCGGGCCGCGAGTGAATGGATGGTGGCGACGGTTGGCCGATGCGTCAGTCCTGGGCCTGACCGCTGGTGATGCGAGACAGCACGAGGGCGAGCAGGATGATGCCGCCGTCGAGTGCTCCGATCCAGTCTGCGTTAACGCCGCCGAGCGTGAGCACGTCTTGGATCATGTACAGCAAAAGGACTCCGGTGAAGGCGCCGAACATCGTGCCCTTGCCGCCGTTGAGGCTGATGCCGCCAATAACGGCCGCCGCGAAAACGGTGAAGATGTAGCCGTTGCCTTGGTTGGCAGCGACCGATGCCAACCGGCCGGTGAGCATCAAGCCGCCGAGCGCTGCGAGAGTGCTGGCGATGATCAACGTCAGCCACAGCACGCGGTCGACGTTGATACCGGCGGCTCGTGCCGCATTGCGATTACCGCCGATGGCGTAAAGGGATCGACCCGGCCTCGTGTAGCCCAAGACAAACATCGCGACTCCGAAAAGCGCGAGGCAGAGCCACACCGACACGGGAACGGTGAACCACTGTGCCTGGCCGACCCACAGCATCGAATGCGGCAGGTTGAAAAAGGTCTGCCCTTTGGAGATCCCGGTCAGCAGGCCGCGAAGCACGATCAGCATGCCGAGAGTGACGATGAATCCGTTGAGGCGATAGCGAACGATGAGTAGCCCGTTGATCGCGCCGATCAACGCGCCGACCGCGAGCGTGATCGGAACTCCGGTCCACGACGGCAGGTGTGAGCCAAGCGCGGGCGCATTCGACAACACGAGCCATGCCCCGACCCCTGGCGCCAATCCGAACGTCGATTCCAATGACAGGTCCATCCGGCCGGCGATCAAAATCAAAGACTCGGCCAGGACGACGATGCCCACCTCCGACATTGTCTGCAAGATAAGAATCAAGTTCCCCTTGTGCAGGAACACTGGATTCACGGCGTAACCGACCAGCGCGACCGCCAAAACTGCTGGTACCAAGGCGAAATCGCGTAACCGCGCCAAGCGGAGGTGTCGTTCGGCGGAAAGTACCGTCGAGGATGGCGCCTCGATGTCGCTCGTTGCCGTCTCGCTAATGTTCGTCATCGATTGCACCTACGCCTTCCATCGCAAGGACCAACTCGTTGTCGGCCCAATCGGCGTCAAACTCCCGCACGATTTCGCCACGGAAGATGGCGATCACGCGGTCGCATACGCGTAGATCGTCAAGTTCGTCGGAAACGACGAGTACGGCCGTACCGCGGGCGCGTATTTCGTCGACGACGCCGAGCAGCGTGGCCTTCGATCGCACGTCGACGCCAGCCGTCGGAGCGATAAGGACCAGCAATTTCGGGTTGCTCGCGAGCGCACGTCCCATGACGACCTTCTGCTGGTTGCCTCCCGACAGAGCAGCGACCGGCAGTTCGGGGCCGGGAGTCTTGACCGACAAGTCGTCGATGAGCCTTCGCGCCAACGCGTCTCGGCGTTTGGGCGACAACACACCGTGGGCACCGACGAGGTCTGGCACCGTCATCGTCAGGTTTTCGGCGATGCTCAAACCACCGACGTAACCCTCGGTGTGGCGGTCCTGTGGAACGAACGCGACACCGCTGCGCAACGCACTGCCGACGTTGCCGGGCTTCGCCCGGTGCCCGTTGACCGAGATTGAGCCTGAGTGAGCCTTGCGCAGGCCGACGATAGTTTCGGCGATGTGCGTCTTCCCACTACCGTTGCCGCCTGCGAGACCGACGACTTCTCCTCGACGTAGCTGGAAGCTGACGGCGGGCGCGTCGGGTTCGACGACGAGTTCGGCAACGTCAAGGGTCACGGGCTCGCTCGCTGCGGCGGTCGCGCTACGAGCGGCCACACTGTGGAGCACCACCTCGCCAGTCATCGCCGCGACCAGGTCACGCGTTGGTACGGCCGCGACATCGTCGGTCAAGACGTGCCTCGCGTCGCGGAAGACCGTAACGCGCTGGCAGATCTCATAGATCTCTTCGAGATGATGGGAGATGAAGAGAAAAGTCATGCCCCGGTGTTGCAGCCCGCGAATGCGGTCGAACAGCCGGTTTATCGCTGCTCGGTCGAGTTGGGCTGTCGGCTCGTCGAGGATGATGAATCGGGTGTCGTACGACAGTGCGCGGGCGATCTCAACGAGTTGCCGCTGTTCGACGTTGAGGTCAGACGCAAGCGCGTCGACGTCGATCGATAGGTGCCAGGTGTCAAGGAGAGTGCGTGCCTGGCGGCGCATCTGACGCCACGAAATCGCCGAGCCGCTTCCGCGTGGCTGCCTGTTCAGGTAGAGATTTTCAGCGACCGTGAGGTTCGGAATGATCGTCGACTTCTGGTAGACGCAGGCCACCCGCTGGCGCCACGCTTCGCGGTCCGCGAGGCTAGGTGCGGGCGAACCGTTGAAGGTCACCGTGCCCGAGTCGGGCGGCTCCATGCCGGTCAAGATGCTGACGAGCGTCGACTTGCCTGCACCGTTGCGGCCGACGAGCGCGTGGGTCTTGCCGGGACTGACCACGATGCCGGCGTCGCGTAACGCGACGGTGCTGCCGTATCGCTTGCTGATTCCGTGAGCCTCGGCCGCCGGTGTTTCTTCGGCGGGGGCAGCCACGTTGCTTGCCGTGGACACGTTGCTTGCGTCTCCTCAATCGAGTCGATGCTGGTGGCTCGGCGGCGGTCGACAACACCGCCGC
>JBOGEK010000314.1:0-8021 GCA_050743645.1 Acidothermaceae bacterium | reverse complement strand
GCATCTATCTGATCCATCTCGTGGTTCTCGACTTTGCAGCGAAATACCTCGTCGGGCCCATGCACTTGAGCCCGCTCAGCTCATTCGGCGTATTGGTAGTCGTCGTCGTGCCAGGCGCCCTCGTCGCCAGCTACGGGTTCTACGTCGTGTTCGAGCGCCCGTTCATCGGCGCACGGTCGGCTGAGGCTTTCCGGCCGCTGTTCGCCTGGATTCGGGTGCCCCGGCGCAAGGCTCAGGTTGCGGCGGAGCCGGCCTCTGCGTCTCGAACCCTCGACGCGTAGCGGCGCGCAGCTGTGCGCAGCGCGGTCTCGGCGTCGACACCCGACGCCCGCGCCGCCGCGACCACCGCGAGCAGCACCTCGCCGATCGATTCTTCGGTGACGACGGGAGGCGCCTCGATTGCCGCTGCCACCAGCGCATCGACACCCGCCTTGGCTGCGCGGCCGATCAGCGCGGAAGCCAGCGCGAGCGCCGGCTGGCCGAGCGGCACTCCGTCGACGGCAGACGTTCGGCCCTTCTCGACCGCTTTCAGCGCTTCCCAGTTCGCTTCGACATCGCCTGCGGTCTCGGCGACGGTGTCGCCGAAGACGTGCGGATGGCGGCGCACCAGCTTGTCGGTGATCCCGCCGATGACGTCGTCGATGGTCCAGCCACCGCCTTCGGCCGCCGGTCGGTCGGCGGCGATCCGGGCGTGGAAGACGACCTGCAGCAGCACGTCGCCAAGCTCTTCACGTAGCGATGCTTCGTCGCCGTCCTCGATGGCCTCGGCGGTTTCGTAGGCCTCTTCGAGCAGGTACTTCACCAGCGACTCGTGGGTCTGTTCGGCGTCCCACGGGCAACCGCCCGGTGAGCGCAACGTGTCCATTACCGCGACGAGGTCGACGAATCGGCTCCCGGCCGGACGGTCGGCGGGTGTTACGGCACGACGGTCGGCCGCCGTTATTTCGGGTCGTTGCGCGTCAGGCAAGGCAACTCAGCCGGACGACGTAGGCGATGCTGCCGGCGATGCCGGTGCTGCCGGTGCTGCCGGTGCTGCCGGTGCTGCCGGCCCGGACGGCGCGGGCGACACCAAGTGGCCGACCGATGCGACAACCGAGGCTTGGTCGACATTCCAGGTGCCGTACCGCGGATTGACCGACACCCCGCCGGCCTTCTTGGCGACCTTGCCGATGTACCTGGTGAAGACCGCCGACTCGACCTGCTGCGCCTGCTGCTGGCTGGTCTGGTCGGTGGCCTGCTGGGCCTGGGTGTCGAGGTCTTGCAGCGTCGTCGTCGTCCGGGAGATCAGATGGACGACGTGCCAGCCGAACTGGCTCTGCACCACGAAATAGCTGCCGACCTTCGCTGAATCGACGGCGTCGGCGAACGGGGTGACGAACTGCGCCGACGGCACCGTGCCGAGATCGCCACCATTAGCAGCGCTTTGCGTGTCGGTCGACTGCGACTTGGCGATGGTGGCGAACTGGCTCGGGTCGTTTTGCACCTGGGCGAGGATCTTCTCGGCGGTGGCCTTGTCTTTGACCAGGATGTGCGCGGCGTGCACGACCGGCGTGGTGATCTTCGGCGCGAGTTTCTGCTCAAGGAGCACGTAATAGATGTAGTCGTGAATGTCGGTCGGCGCGATGCCATTCTGGGCTGCGTCGTTCTCGAGCGCCTGCTGGCTGCCTTCTTGCTTCTCGACCGCCGCGAGTTCGTTGCCGATCTCGCCTTCGGACACCGAGACGTGTTCTTGGACGGCGGCGAGCGACAACAGCTTGTGCGACACCAGGCTGGTGAGCTCTTGACGCTGCACGGCCGAGACGTCGGATCCCTGGTTCGCGGCGAATGTCTTGTCGGCGAGCGTGCGCTGGACCAGCGCCTTCAGTTGGCCGACCGTGATCCGGTCATTTCCGACGGTAGCGGCGGCGCCCGCGTGCACGGGTGCGCAGGCCGACAGCCCGAGTGCTGTCACGGTCACAACGCCGACCGCTGCGGCGAGCCGAGTGGTGCGACGTGTTGCGCCTAGCACCGGGGTCCTTCCGTCAGATCCGAAGCAAACGCCGACCAGGCTACCTGGCCTCGGACTCCGACGCGGTGGGTGGTGAGGGATCATCGGTCGGCTGCCCGACGACTCCCCTGGTCTTGATGAACCGCCGCAGCGTCTCAAGATTGCGCAGATCGACCAGCCGGTGCCCGCGAGCGTCGCGCGGCGGGTCGGCGTGGCGATGGCGCCGTTCGACCGCGGGCCACTCGTCGGAATCCTTCGCCCAGTTTCGCTCGATACCGAGCAGCGAATCGTAGACGCCGACGTAGGCCTTCGCCTGCGGGCGCCAGTCGAGTTCGGCCGCGGCCCGCAGCCGCGCCTGCACAGCCATGTCGGCCCGCTGCTCGTCGTCGTCGAGCAAGGCACCGAGCGCTTTGGCGAAGCCTTCGACGTCACTTGGGTCGACGTAGACGGCCGCGTTCCCGCCCGACACCCGGGTCTCTTTCAGATCGAAAGCCACCACCGGGACGGCGTAGGCCATGTATTCCATGGTCTTGTTCATCGTCGAGACGTCATTGAGCGGGCTCAACGGGTCAGGCGACAATCCGACGTCGGCCTCCGACAGGTAGGCGGCGATCTTTGCCGAGTCGGCGCGACCGGTGAAGGTGACGAACTCGTCGAGCCCGAGCGAGGTGCATTGCGCCTTCAGGTCGTCGAGGCAGTCGCCGAACCCGAGCAACGCGAAGTGACAATCGTCGCGCCCCAAGACGTGCACGTAGTGATCGGCCGCATCGAGCAACACGTCGACGCCGTCCTGCGGGCCCATGATGCCGAGGTAGCAGGCGAGATAGCGGCGGCCGCGACGCAGGTCTGCAGCCTCGGCGGGGTCGGCGACCGGCCGCATCACCGACGTGTCGGGACCGCTTCGCACGACGGTGACGTCGGACGACGCCCGGCCGCCCCGGGTCATCGCGACCTCACGATACGACTCGTTCGTCGAGATCACCCGATGAGCAAAGCGATACGTGAGGCGTTCGAGCGTGAGCAGCATGCGATATTGCACCTGGCGGATACCGCCGCTCGGCTCGCCGAACCGCGATAAGAACACTTCAGGATTCAGGTCGTGTTGGTCGTAGACGAACCGCTTGCCGACGAGTCGGTAGAGAAAACCGAGCAACCAATAGGTATCTGGCGGGTTGCACGCCTGTAGCACGTCGAAGCCGTGCCGCCGCCAGACCCGCAGCGAAAGGGCGGCCGCACGGCACCAGCTGTAGGCGAATTCCCAGACGAAGCCAAGGGTTCCGTTCGCTTGCGGAGCCGGCTTGTACTTGTAGATGTGCACGCCGTCGAGCAGCTCGTACGGCGGATCACCGGGGCCGGCGATGCAGATGACCGACACCTGATAACCGGCTGCGGTCAATGCCTTGCATTCAAGCCAGACCCGGCGGTCCATCGGCACCGGCAAGTTTTGGACGACGATGAGCACGCCGGGGCGTTTCAGCCGACGTCGTTGCCGCTTTTCCCCCCGCACGGGTCACTCCCTCACTCGCCGTCATGCACCCAACCCGCGACGATCGTAGCCGGGCAATCAACGCCGACAGACCCGTTTGGCCGAACCGCAAACGGAGTCCACCCGATCAGCCGAGGCCAGCCGTGATCGGCTCGAGCACGTCGCGGGCGACACCGGCCACCCACCGAAGGAGCGCAACGTCACGCAGCGGCTGGCCGCCGAATCGGCCGGGCGGCGCGTCGGTGGGCCGCGGGATCAACACGGTGCGAAGCGGCGGCTTCACGATGCTCTTCGGATAAAGCCGCTGCAGTCGCAAAACCTGCGAGTCGCGCAGCGTGAGCGGTGCGAAGCGGATCTGGTTGCCCTGGAAGGCGACCTCGCCGATGCCGTATGGCCGCAAGAACACCCGCAGCTTCGCCACTTCGAGCAGGTTGGCGACCGGCTCGGGAAGCGGGCCGTAGCGGTCGGCGAGTTCGTCGCGCACGGCTTCGATATCCGCCTCGTTCGAAGCTTCGGCCATCGCCCGGTACGCCGCGAGGCGCAGCCGTTCGCCGTCGATGTAGTCGTGCGGAATGTGCGCATCGACCGGCAGGTCGATCTTGACCTCGGCGAGTTCGGTGGCCGCCTCGCCCTTGAAATCAGCGACCGCTTCTCCGACGAGCCGCACGTAAAGGTCGAAGCCGACCGCGGCGATGTGACCCGACTGCTCGCCACCCAGCAGGTTGCCTGCACCACGGATTTCGAGGTCTTTCATCGCGACCGCCATGCCGGCGCCCAGATCGGAGTTCTGCGCGATCGTCGCCAACCGGTCGTGCGCGGTCTCGGTGAGCGGCCGCTCCTCGGGATAAAGGAAATACGCGTAAGCGCGTTCGCGACCCCGACCAACCCGGCCGCGTAGCTGGTGGAGCTGCGAAAGTCCGAGCATGTCGGCACGTTCGAGAATTAGCGTGTTGGCGTTCGGAATGTCGAGACCCGACTCGACGATCGTGGTGCACACCAAAACGTCATAAGTGCGTTCCCAGAACCCGACCATCACCTGTTCGAGGGTGTCTTCGTTCATCTGCCCATGGGCGACGGCAACCCGCGCCTCGGGTACCAGTTCACGCAACCTGGCGGCCGCCCGCTCGATCGACTCGACCCGGTTGTGGATGTAGAAAACCTGGCCTTCGCGAAGTAATTCGCGATGGACCGCGGCGCGCACCTGCTTGTCGTCGTAGATGCCGACGAACGTGAGAACCGGATGCCGCTCCTCGGGCGGTGTCTGAATGACCGACATCTCGCGAATCCCGGTGATCGCCATTTCGAGCGTTCGCGGAATGGGTGTCGCCGACATCGCGAGCACGTCGACGTTGGTGCGAAGCTGCTTCAGCCGCTCTTTGTGCTCGACGCCGAAGCGTTGCTCTTCGTCGATCACCACCAGGCCCAGATCTTTGAACCGGGTGCTGCCCGCGATCAGCCGATGCGTGCCGATGACGAGGTCGACGGTGCCCTCGGCAACGCCAGCCATGATCGCTTCTTCTTCCTTCGCCGTGTTGAACCGGCTCACCGGCTTGATCGCGACGGGGAAGTTGGCGAACCGCTCTGAAAACGTCGCGAAGTGCTGCTGCACAAGCAAAGTTGTCGGGCACAACACCGCCACCTGCTTGCCGTCCTGCACGGCTTTGAAGGCAGCCCGGACGGCGATCTCGGTCTTCCCGTAACCGACGTCGCCGCAAATGAGGCGATCCATCGGAACGGGTTGTTCCATGTCGGCTTTGACTTCGTCGATGGTGCGCAACTGGTCGGGCGTCTCGACGTATGGAAACGCCTCTTCGAGTTCGCGCTGCCACGGCGTATCGGGTCCGAACGCGTAACCCGGCGCCGCGGTACGCGCGCTGTAGAGCCTGATGAGTTCGGCCGCGATCTCCTTGACCGCCTTGCGAGCGCGGCCTTTGCGCTTTGCCCAATCGGCGCCGCCCATGCGGTCGAGCGTCGGATTTTCGCCACCGACGTAACGGGTCACCTGGTCGAGTGAGTCGGTGGGTGCGTACAACCGGTCGCCGGGCTGACCGCGCTTGCTCGACGCGTATTCGATGACGAGATATTCACGAGTGGCGCCGGCAACCGTGCGTTGCACCATCTCGACGAATCGCCCCACACCGTGCTGCTCATGCACGACGAGATCGCCCGGACGAAGTTGCATCGGATCGATCGAGCGCTTGCGCCTGCTCGGCAACTTCGCCATGTCGCGAGTCGACGCGCGTTGACCGAACACGTCGCCTTCGGTGAGCACCACAATTTTCGCTGCGGACGACGAAAATCCGGCGTCGAGCGAGCCACACGTGACGACCACGGCACCCGGTTCGGGCACACCCTCGAGTTCGTACTCGAGCCGGGCCGCCACGTCTTCTCCGCGCAGCACCTCGACGATGCGCTGCGCCGGACCGTGGCCGGCCGTGACGAACAGCACGCCGAATTGCTCCGCGACCCACCCCTTCACGTCGGCGACCACCGCCTGCGTGTCGCCGCGGTACGACTGCGCGGCGTGCGCATCGAGCACCAGCACTGCGTCGTCCGAGCCAAGTTCTTCGTCGTCAGCAGTGGCGAGCGGTGACAGCGACCACCACGCGAGGCCGTGCGCAGTCGCATGATCGCGGACGTCGGGCAGCGGGCGAAGTGCCGCAGCCGACAGATCGATCGGCGCCTTGCCACCCGAGGCGGCGCCGGCCCAGGCGGCTTGCAGGAACTCTTCGCCGGTGCGCACGACCTCACTCGCTCGTGCCCGCACCCGCTCGGGATCGCACAGCAGCACGATCGCCCCTGCTGGCAGTTCGTCGACGAGGAGATCCATCTCGTCGACGAGCAGCGGCGCGAGCGACTCCATGCCCTCGACCGCGATGCCGTGGCCCAGCTTGCCGAGAATGTCGGCCAGCTGCGGGTGCTCGTCGGCGAGCCGCTCGGCCCGCGCGAGCACGTCGGGGGTGAGCAGCAACTCGCGGCACGGCGGTGCCCAAAGCCCGTGCGTCGCCGGATATTCGTCGCCGAGGCTGCGCTGGTCGGCGGCCTTGAAGTAGCGGATCTCGTCGACCTCGTCGCCGAAGAACTCGACCCGCAGCGGATGGTCTTCGGTCGGCGGGAAGACGTCGAGAATGCCGCCGCGCACGGCAATCTCGCCACGGCGCTCGACGAGGTCGACCCGGCTGTAGCCGGTGCCGACAAGCCGCTCGACGACCTCGTCGAGCTCGAAACTGTCTTTTGGTCGCAGCGCAACGGGTTCGAGGTCGCCGAGGCCGGCGACCTGCGGTTGCAGCAGGCTGCGCACTGGAGTCACCACCACGCGCAGCGGCTCGGCGTCCTCTGGGTGCTTCAACCTTCGGCGGACGGCGAGGCGCCGGCCGACCGTGTCGGCGCGCGGCGACAACCGCTCGTGCGGCAGCGTCTCCCAGGCCGGATACTCCGCGACCGCGCCTTTCGGTAGCAGGGAGCCGAGGGCGTCGGCGAGATCACCGGCCTCGCGGTCGGTGGCCGTCACTGCGAGCACCACACGGTCTGCGCCGTCTGGCGCGGGGGCGGCGAGCGCCGCGCTGACGATCGGCCGCAGCGCCTGCGGAGCCCCGATGTCGAGGCCGAATGCACCGGTCGTGGTGACGGGTTTTACGGCGCGCTCGATCGCACGAGCCAGCGCGCGATCGGCGCGCAGCGCGTGGAGCAACGAGCTGAGGTCCATAGGTACGTGGTGTCCCGTGATGTGCCGGTCAGTAAAAGCAAACACCCGGGCGGTTAGCCCGGGTGTTTGACACTACGTGATGGAGTCAGTTGCTCAGCTAGCCGGCAGGTCGCCACCATCGATCGAGGGCTCGATGCGCTCGGTCGGTTCGGTGGATTGGGCCAGCTCGGTCGACTGGGTCGGCTGCGCGGGCCGAGTGTGGGCGCCGGTCGGGCCGGCGGTGGCCAGACCGACGCGACGACGAGTCGCGACGACGGCAGCCGCACCGGTGGCGACGAGGCCGGCACCGAGCGCAAGTGCGCTCGTGACAGGCACGGCCGCGCCGGTAAACGGCAACGTCGCCGTCGGCTTGGTCACCGCAATCGGCGCTACGCCTACCGGCGGGTTCACCTGCGGCGGTGGGGGTTGCTGGAAGTTGACGCCCAGCACGCCTTCGGGCGTCGTGTTCGGCGCCGGCGTGTGCGTCTCGGTCGGCGTCGCAGTCGGCGTCGGACTCGTGGAGCCTGTCGGCGGCGATGACGGTGGCGAAGGAGTCGCCGTCGGCGAGGTGGATGGTGGTGAGTTCGGCGGCGACGACGTGCCACCCCCGCCGCCACCACTCGCGGTAGCTGCATGTGCGGACGTCATGCCCAACCCGGAGACGACCGGTGCCACCCAGACGAGTCCGGCACCAACGGCAGCGCCTGCGCGCAAAACCTGGCGGCGACTTACTCCGTTCGACGACACGAGCGAGCCGTCGCCGACCCCCGGGGTAGCGCGCACCGTCGGCTTGACCCTGTCCTGCATTGATCCGCCCATTGTTCTGTCCCACCCCTGCTTGTCGCGCCATCGTAGCGGAACGT
>JBOGEK010000313.1:0-2481 GCA_050743645.1 Acidothermaceae bacterium | reverse complement strand
TATCGTCGCTCGCGCTGCAACTGGGCTGACCGGTGAGTCCGGTCGGGTGCTGGCCACCGACGTCAGCCCGGGCATGCTAGCGGTGGCCGATGCGGCCGATGCCAAAGTTCAGACCCTGGTAGCGCCGGCGGACGACCTCGCCGCTGCCTCTGGTGGGTTTGACGCCGCGGTGTGCCAGCAGGGCTTCCAGTTTCTGCCCGATCCGGTCGCCGCTGCCCGGGCGATGGGACGGGCGGTCCGCGATCAGGGCCGGGTCGCGGCGGCGGTGTGGCTGAGCGGATCGTTGCTGGAACCATTCGACGTCTACGGCCAGGCTCTGCAGGCATGTGGCGTTCCCGAGCCGTTTCCCCGCGGGTATGCCTATGACTTCACCATGTCCGTTGATGAACTGACCGCGATTTTCACCGACGCCGGACTTCGCGAGGTTGAGGTGTCGACGCGAGAACTTGAGCTGACATGGCCGAGTATCGACCAGGCTGTGCGGGGTATCGCGGGGACGCCGTATGGACCGCCCGCCGCCGCCTTGCCACCCAGCCAGCACACCCAGTTGGAGCACGAGCTGCGTGATCGGCTGCGCTCACCGTTCCCGATGACCGCCGTGCTCGCGCGGGCTCGCGCCGCCTATCCCGCTTAACGCCCGCGACTCAGATGGTGGGCACCTCTCCTACACCGAAGACGGCAAATTAGTCGCCTTCGGATTCCCGGAGATCGTGCTGAGTTCGGCAGATCGGCCATCTGCATGTCGCACGGGAGTGCCGCCCGGCGCATCTCGAGGTCGAGCGCTCTCGAACACACTCTTTGCGGCGTGGGCGGATGGTCGCGCAGCGTCCCACTGGGAGCCACGGGGAGTCGCTTAGCCTCGTCCCCGTCGCGACCGATGGGTTTTTCAGGAATTTTGTGTAAGTAGATCGGTGCGACTTCCGCGGTTTCGGGACGTGGGTTGGAGAAGATCACGTATGACTACGCAAACCGCCAAGTCACCGGGGTGCCGAGGTGACGCCGGGGGTCGCCGAACGGGCTGAGCAGCTCGTTGAGCCGGGCCGGAACGGCTACCCGGTAGTGACTCGCGGAGGTGACAAGGGTTTCGATCGTGGCGCGATGGCGCAATAGCTCGTCGTCCGGCAGCGCCGATCGGCGTTCAAGCTCGCTTTTGAAATACTCACGGGTGTCGTCGTTCGCGCCGCTACCTCGCGGATTCGCCAGAGAATTTCGGCAAGCTGGTCGCGGTCAACGCTGAGGTAGTCGGACCATTCGTTGTCGCGCCCGTGCGGATACCCAAGCAGGTTGTTCATAGCGTTGTTCACCGCGCTGAATTGCCGGCCCGGATCGTCGGTGTGCGGCCAGTCGGCGAGCACCTCGCGGACTTCGTCGCGCTCGGAGCCGAACAACGTCGTGAATTCCCAGTCAGGGAAGAACGGGCCATCAACTGCCGCGCAGAGTGTTTCTCGCGCCACTTCGCGTTCGCGTTCGGTAAGTTAGTCGATCCAGGGGCGTATGGCCATATCGCCATGCTGCCGGAGGGCAGGCCATTTCTCCTAACAGCGCCGTCCAGGCATGTGAGTTTTGGCGCGTGTAGCACCAGCTTCTAGTCCTGGGCTGCGAGTAGCAGCGTGGCGAATGGCTCAAGGATGGTCATGAGTTCATGGAGTTCGTCCGGCTCGAGGATCTCGTAAGGCTTCGCCGCGAGGTCGTCGGTGAGTGCCTCGACTCGTTGTTTGAGGGCGCGGCCCATTCCGCTTAGCCAGCCGTCATCGCTGATTAGTCCGCGATTGCGCATCCCGTCGATCACAGCAGCGATTTGGGCTGCCGGCAGGTGGTGGATGCGTCCAAATTTCTCCGGCGGCATCCCCATGTCGAGGGCGTACACGGCGTGTGCCTCAAGGCCGCCGACCCCTTCGATCATCAGGGCTGCGATGTGCCCGTCGCCACGGTGCTCGCGCAGCAACGCCCCCGCGTAAAAGAACCGGGCCACTACGTCGTCCGGAATAGGGAGAGCACGCAGCGCGGCGTACATCGGCCGGCCCTGCGTTGGTGCACTCGTCGCCGCTTTCACCAACAGTTCCGTGGCACGCGCGAACGCGGAAGAATTGACGCGATCGCCGAGAATCCGGCGCAGCGCATTTGTGCAGCCGAGCTGTCGAGCGGCGATCGCCGCTTCGGGCGTCGTCGTGCGCCATACCTTCGGAATGTGGCGAGCTACCTCGCCGGGAGCGAAGTTATAGAAAAGGGCATCCACCACTTCGGCATTGACAAGGCCTAAAGGAGCGGCGCGTCCGGCGAAGTACGTGTCCCAATAGTTGGTGAATCCCAAGGCGAACATTGTTTCGTTGGGTTCGTCGGCCGTGTAGGGGAGGGCGCCGATCGGTTCGACGAGCTCGAACATTCGGCGGGCCATCGGATTCATCGTCTACCCCTTCCGTTGCGGGCCCGGCGTCCTGCGTGGGCATTCACAACCAGTTGGACGACGGTGCGCTGCCGAAC
>JBOGEK010000312.1:0-3041 GCA_050743645.1 Acidothermaceae bacterium | reverse complement strand
GCGCCGAACGATCCAGAGAACGAACGACGCGAGCGGTGCGGGTGCCGTCATCGCACGAATCGCGCTCCCGATCTCGCGTCGCCGCTACCTGGCGGGCACTGCCGACCCCGTGCCTTCGCGCCGTCCGCCGAAGTCGGTGAGCGGAGGATGCGGGATTTGAACCCGCGAGAGGTTGCCCTCTACACGCTTTCCAAGCGTGCGCACTCGGCCACTATGCGAATCCTCCGCCGAGCAGGTTAGCCGATCCCGCCGCGGACCCCGTTCGGTAGAGCCTTGCGGCGACTTGCGGCGACTCGGCACCCCGCATCAACCGGAAACGCCACAGCGTCCGAACCTGGCCCGGAGCGTTCGTCTAACGAACTCGCCTATGGTGGCGATCATGATCGCGGACGGCGAAATCATCGACTGTTTTCTTGTCGCAACACGGTCGCGGCCGGGCCTCCGATGCGTGAGCCGCCGAACTCGGCCCGTTACTCGTCGACGTGAGCGCTGCCTTGCGCGAGGTAGTCGGATGCGTGCAAAACATATGTCGCACTATTTGCCGAGGCCGAAGGCTTTAGCCATCTGCATTTTCACGTCGTCCCACGAATGCCTGACCAGCGAGCCGACCGGCTCGGACCGGCCGTGTTCCGCATGCTGGGGTGCCCGCCGACGATCAGGTGTCGGACGACGAAGCGGAACGCCTCGCGCTGACTCTCAACTGCAACCTGACTCGACGATCAAGCAAATAGGCGCAACGATTTGCGCTCGCAGTTGCGCCTATTTGCTTGATCATCGCCGATTCGGGGGCGAGCGACCTAATCGACGACGGGCGAGACGTGGACAGGCATGGACAGGCATGGGCAGGCATGGGCAGGCCGGTGGATGGCGGGCGCGCGACGTCGTCCGACTTCACTACACTCGCGGGCAGACCCCTCGCGCGGCGTCCATCCCACGAACCCCCCCAGGGCCGGAAGGCAGCAAGGGTAAGCGGGCCCTGACGGGTGCGCGGGGGGTCCTTTTCGAACCGGAGGACCCAAGCTCGTGAGTCTCGCGCTCTACCGCAAATACCGGCCCAGCACGTTCGCTGAGGTCATCGGGCAAGAGCACGTCACCGAGCCGTTGCAGCAGGCCCTGCGCAACAACCGGGTACATCACGCCTACTTGTTCTCCGGGCCGCGCGGGTGCGGTAAGACGTCGTCCGCCCGCATCTTGGCGCGCAGCCTGAACTGCGAGCAGGGCCCGACGCCGACGCCGTGCGGCGTGTGTCAGTCGTGCACCGATCTCGCGCCGGCCGGACCGGGCAGCATCGACGTCATCGAGATCGACGCCGCGTCGCACGGTGGGGTCGACGACGCGCGTGATTTGCGTGACCGTTCTGCGTACGGGCCGGCGTCGTCGCGATTCAAGATCTACATCATCGACGAAGCGCACATGGTTACCACGGCTGGTTTCAACGCGTTGCTGAAGCTGGTCGAAGAGCCGCCGCCGCACCTGAAGTTCATCTTCGCGACGACCGAGCCGGAGAAGGTCATCGGCACGATCCGGTCGCGCACGCACCACTACCCGTTCCGGTTGGTGCCGCCCGGCGCGTTGCGCGACAACCTGGCGCGCATCTGCGAAGCCGAGGGCGTCACGATCGAACCGGCCGCACTCGGTCTGGTCGTGCGCGCCGGTGGCGGGTCGGTGCGCGACGCGCAGTCGGTGCTCGACCAACTCATCGCGGGCGCCGGGCCGAACGGCGTTGCCTACAAAGAAGCGGTCGCGCTACTCGGTTTCACCGATGCCAGCTTGCTCGACGTCGTCGTCGATGCTTTCGCCGCGCACGACGGCGGAGCCGTGCTCGAGATGGTCGACCGCGTCGTCGAGGCCGGACATGATCCGCGTCGATTCACCGAAGATCTCTTGGAGCGATTCCGCGATCTGATCGTGCTCGATGCCGTGCCCGACGCCGGTGAGAAAGGCCTGCTCGACGCGCCAGTCGATGTGCTCGAGCGCATGGCGCGTCAGGCGGGACAACTCGGTCGGGCCGAGCTCACCCGGGCCGCCGACATTGTCAACACCGGCTTGACCGAGATGCGCGGCGCGACCGCACCCCGCTTGTTGCTTGAACTGATTTGTGCTCGCGTGCTGTTGCCGGGTGCCTCTGACGACGCCGCCAGCGTTTTGGTGCGCCTCGAACGCATTGAGCGGCGGTTGTCGGTTGCGGCGCCGTCGGACGCCCCCACGCGCAAGCGCCCGGTGGCGGCTGCGCCAACTGCACCGGCAGCTCCGGCAGTCGAGCGCCCGACAGCCGCCGCGCGAACTGCGCCGGCGGCGTCCGCACCTGAGCGCCCAGCGGCGCCCGCCCCGGCACCCGCTCCGGTTGCGGCAGGCGAGGTCGATGCGACCTCCCTTCGGCGGATGTGGGATTCGGTGCTCGAAGCGGCCAAGCGCCGGCGCCGCGCTACGCACGCGTTGCTCATGTCAGGCCCCGCGCAGGTCGTCGATGTGCGTGGCGGCAACGTGCTCGTTCTCGGGTTCACGACTGGGCCGCTCGAACGTCAATTCAAGCTCGGCAATTCGAACGAAGACGTTTTGCGAGACGCCCTCAAAGAAATTGTCGGAGTCGATTTTCGGATCGAGACGACATTGGCCGGCGGGGGTTCGTCGTCCGGGCCGGTCTCGCCGCCGGCGCCTCCCGCAGGTGGCGCGCCGTCGTCGCGGCCCGACCCCGGCTCGGTCGGCGGCCGCCCTAGTGGCGATCGGCCAGCGCCAGCCGCTGCCGCCGCCCAGCCGCCGCCTCAGCGCCCGGTTGCTGACGAACCCGATCCAGACGACGACGATGCCGACGACGGCGCGTCGGGAATCGCGTTGTTGCAGAGGCACCTCGGCGCCACCGTCATTGATGACAGCGACGCCTGACCAGAGCACCTGAGACGAACATAAATGTTCAGTTAAGGATCTGACCGAAACTTTATGTGTTACCGTGCCCCAATGGTGAGGGTAGCTCGGCAGCATCTTCCAGCGGCCGGTCTCGCGGTGGAGGCGCTCGGCGCCATGATCGCTGCGGGTCGGCGCCG
>JBOGEK010000311.1:0-2879 GCA_050743645.1 Acidothermaceae bacterium | reverse complement strand
CGTCGAGACTGCCCACGATGGAGGCGAACGCCGCGTGGATGCCGTCTTCGAACAACACCACGAGGTCGCCGAGCACGCCGAGGATCGCACCAGTGATCGCGAGCCTCGGGCTACGCGCGGCGATCGTGAGCGCGAGCCAGATCGTGCCGGCGAGCAGCAGCACGAGGGCGATGTCGCTGAACGCCTGGCCGGCAATCATGGCGTTGCGGTGGGCCGTCAGCGCGCCGACCTGATCGGCCGCCTCGTCGGAAATCGTGGGCGCCACCAAGGTGCCGACGATGACGAGTGGCGCTGCGACGACGAGACTGATCGCGCCCGCGATGGACGCTCGAGACATGGTCACGGTGAATTTCCTTTCTGGAATACGGATCTGGACTGCCGGTCGAGACTGCTCGATCGCGCGCCGCCGCGCCCAGCCGGTTCGCCTCCGGCCACCGGAGGTTTTCCTCCAGATCATTTGAGGCATTTCGCGTTGACGGTCACCCGGGATGGTGGAGCATCGTGGAGCGATGAACCCCTCGACCGGCACCGCGCGGCGGCGCAGCGCACCGTCGGCGTCCGCCGTATTCGCGGCGACCGGCGGCGGGCTCATCGTGGCCTCGACGGTCGCGGGCTATGCGCTGCAGGTTGCTTCCGGCGGCACCGGCGTCACCACCCCGGCGCCGGCGGCTCTCGCGCTCGCGGTCGGGCTGCTCGGATGCCTGATCGTCTGGCAAAAACCCTGGCACCGCATGGGAATTCTGATGGCCGGCACGGCCGCGGCCTTCGCCATCGCGGTGCTGGCCGCGGGCCTGCTCGACTACGGTGCGTTGCGCGGCGGCGTGCCACGCAATGTCGAGCAGATCTGCTACGCGTGGGTCTGGGCGACCGGCGTGCTCGTCAGCGCATGGGCGCTGGTCATCTTGTGGTTCCCCGACGGCCACTTCGCCGGGCGCTGGTGGAAGCGCTATTTCGTCGTCACGGCGATGCTGGTGATCCCGTTCGTCATCGCCTGTTATCTGTTCAGCCCTGACGGCCGCGTCTATGCGTTGTTTCACGGCATCGCCGTTCCGCGTGGGGTCGGCGGATCGCTTGCCACGCAGTCGTGGCAGCGCGTTGTGCCGCGCAGCGAACTGATCCTGCTAGTGCCTGCGATCGCACTCGGCGGCTTGGTGCAGCGCTACCGTCAGGCTGATCCGGTCATGCGCCAGCAGATCAGGTGGCTGATCGGTGGTGCGGCGCTCGGCGTTTTCTCTCAAGTGGTTGCGGTGCCGTTCAACCTCGCTGATGGCGGCGCGCATGCCCTCGGCGAAGCGCTAGGGGCGATGGGTCAGCCGATGGTTGCGGTGGGCATGACCGTCGGCATTTTGCGCTACCGGCTATGGGAAATTGACGTCGTCGTCTCTCGTGCCGTCGTCTTCGGCGTTGTCTGGACGGCGTTGTCGGCGCTGCTGGTCGTGCCGGCGCTGGCGGCCGGGTTGCTCGTTGGTGGCACCAGCGCGTTGATGGCGGTCGCGATCGCCTTGCTCGTCACGTTGCTGTTCCGGCCCGCGACGCGCCGGCTCGAAGCACTTGTTACTCGGCTGGTGTACCGGCGGCGAGTGCAGCCTCAGGTTGTCCGGGCCCGGTTCTGGGAGCAGTTGCGGCTGATCGAGGACCTCGACGACCTCGCCGATCTACTCCTCAGCACGGTGCGGTCCGGGCTGCACGTACGCCAGGCCGGCGTGTGGGTCAGGACCGCGACGCAGTTGCGGGCGGTCGGCAGTTCGACGTCCGCGACACCCGTCATCGAGCTGTCGCCGGCGACGATCGAGGTGTTGCGGGCCTCGCCCGGCGTCGTGCTCGCAGGCGAGCCACCGGCCGAACTTTCGGCGGTGTGGTCGGACCCCGCCGAGCCGGTCGGGGCGCTGGTGCCGCTCGTGGCGGGGGATCGGTTGGTCGGGCTCTTGGCCTGCGGGATTCGCCGCGGTGACCGGCTGGTGGCTGAGGATTTCGACCTGTTCGAAATCCTCGCCCGCGAAAGTGCGCAGCGGCTGCGCAACCTCTACCTCGAAGCCGGGCTGCGGGTGCGGCTGCGTGAAATCGAGGCGCAGGCGCTCGAGCTGCGTCGATCGCGGCAGCGGCTGGTGACGGCGCAAGACGACGAACGGCGGCGTATCGAACGCAATCTGCACGACGGCGTGCAGCAGCAGTTGGTGTCGCTCGCGGTCAGGCTCCGGCGAATCGCCAACGGTCACGCTGCCGCTGGCCGCGACGGCGCGCTGGCCTACTCGGCCGATCTGGCCGACCTGGCCGTCGAGGCCGAGCAAGCAGTCTTTTCGCTGCAGGAGTTGGGCCGCGGCATTTTTCCGGGCGTGCTCGTCGACCAGGGCCTCGCTGCCGCACTGCGCACGCAGATCGCGCGCATGCCGATGTCGGTGCACATCGAGGTCCGGCCTGATGCTTTGGCGAAGCGGTTACCCATCGACGTCGAAGCTGCGCTGTACTTCGTCGCCTTGGAAGCACTGACGAATACCCAAAAGCACGCCCCGACTGCGACCGTTTCGGTTCTCGTGCACGCGGATGGCGACCAAGCGGTGGTCGAGGTGGTCGATGACGGAGGCGGGTTCACGACTCGCGGTGCAGGGAGCGGCCTTGCAAACATGGCCGATCGAATGGCGGCAGTCGGCGGCGTTTTGCGAATCGACAGCGGGATCGGCGTCGGAACGAAGATCGTGGCGGCGGTGCCGCGTGCCGGGGTTGCCATCGTGCCGCCGGCGCGGGCTCACCAACCCGAGGCGGATTCGCGTAGATAGACCAAAACCGCAGACACCCGGCGGTTCGTGTCACCCTCGGCGTGAAGCGCGAGTTTGTCGAAAACTGCGGCGATCCGCTTCTCGACGCTGCCAACGGAAAGAAAT
>JBOGEK010000310.1:0-3087 GCA_050743645.1 Acidothermaceae bacterium | reverse complement strand
GGCTCGTCATGGGCAACCGGTTCATGGACACTCCCCGGCTGGCCGCCCTCGTCATCGAATTCGGCCTCGTCGCCGTCAACGTCGAATACCGGCTCGCACCCGAGCACCCCGGCCGCGCGCCGGTCGACGACTGCTACGCAGGTCTTGAATGGACGGCGAAAAACGCGGCGGAGCTGGGGATCGACCCAAGCCGACTGATCGTGATGGGCGGGAGCGCCGGCGGTTGCTTGAGCGCGGGCGTGGCACTGATGGCCCGCGATCTCGGCGGCCCAGCCCTCGCCGGGCAACTGCTGCTCACACCGATGCTCGACGATCGCAACCAAACCGTGTCGAGCTTCCAGTACGAAAGCGTCGGCACCTGGACCAGAAACGCCAACCTGTTCTCCTGGGGTGCCGTGCTCGGCGAGGAGGTGGGCAGGCCCGACGTCTCCGCTTACGTCGCGCCGGCGCGGGCGACCGATCTGTCGAATCTCCCACCGGCCTACATCGAGCTCGGCTCGGCGGAGCTATTTCGCGACGAGGGTGCCGACTACGCCTCGCGGATCTGGGCCGCCGGCGGCGAGGCCGAATTGCACATCTGGAACGGCGGCTTTCACGGCTTCGACATGTTCTGTGCCACGAGCGCTCTCACCGCCGATGCGCTCGCCGCACGCTCTTCCTGGCTTCGCCGCCTCCTCAGTCGGTAGCAATCACGGCGCTGCGGCAGGGGTCTAGACCTTCGTTACGGAATCGAGTCTCGACAACCTTGACACGATCGGCATCGGCTCCCATTCTTAACTTCCTATACGATCGGGTATGCGCTACTGCCAAGCGTCTCGGGCGAGGATGCCGTGGAGCTGTTAGCTGTCAACGACGTGACGATCGAGCGCGAGGGCTTGCCGATCGTCCGCCATGCGTCACTGAAGGCCGCGGGCGGCGGGATCACCGTTGTGCTCGGCATCAACGGCGCCGGGAAAACCACGTTGCTGGAAGGGATTTCCGGCGTCATACACACGACCCACGGGTCTGTAGTTCTCGACGGTGTCCGCATCGACAAGAAACCGCCTTTCGTCCGCGCCTCCATGGGGCTCGCCCATGTCGAGCAGGGCCGCACGGTCTTCCCCGAACTGACGACGCGAGAGAACCTGCTCGTCGCGTCCGGCGGCAGGCCGGTCGACGAAGCGCTCGCGATCTTCCCTGAACTCGAGAAACGCATGCGCGTCGCAGGCGGTCTGCTCTCTGGCGGCGAGCAGCAAATGCTCGTGCTCGCGCGGGCTTTCCTGCGCAATCCGAAGGTGTTGCTCATCGATGAACTCTCACTCGGGCTCGCGCCCCTTGTGCTCGAACGGCTGATGGCCTCGGTTGTGAAGCTGTGCGACACCGGCATGGCGATCGTTCTCGTCGAACAGTTCGCGCCCCTGGCTCTGCAAGTCGGCAGCCGCGCGTACGTGCTGCGCGGCGGCGAGGTCGTGTACGACGGCAGCTGCCAGGAGCTCAGGGATCGCGACGGCTTGCTGCAAGACCTCTATCTCGGCCAGACGGACGGCGTCACTGCGGAAGGGGTCACGGCATGAGCATCGCGGATCGCGCCGAGGCGGCAGCACGTTCGCACGACACCAAGTCGAGCACGGGCCGGTCTGGCAATGCCGTCGCGCGACGGTCGCGGGCCCGCCTGCTCAAGCGGGCCGCACCACCCGTCGTCCTCGCTCTTGTCGTGATGTGGACGGTACCGGCCTACGCGAGCAACTACTGGCTCTTCGTGCTGACCAGCGGCGTCATCGCCATTCCGGTGATGCAAAGCCTCGGTGTCATTACCGGTCGGGTCGGCGTGATGTCGCTCTGCCAGATGTCGTTCGCGATGATCGGCGCCTGGGTCTGCGGCTGGTGCAACGTGCACGGCGTGCCCGGCGGATTCTGGGTCTGGATGGCGATCGGGGGGCTGGCCGCCGTTCCGGCCGGCCTGCTCATCGGCTTTCCCGCCCTCCGGCTACGCGGCGTCAATCTCGCGATTGTCACGTTCGTGTTCGCGACGATGATCGACGTCATCTTCGCATCGAAGCAGTTCCCCGGCGCTGACAATTTCAAGTTCGTGCCGAAGCCGGCGGGATTCACCACCGACGGCGGCTACTTCCGCTTCAGCGTCATCGTCGTGGCCGCCATCTTCCTGCTGATCGCGTACGTCGACCGCACGCGCCTTGGTGCGTCGTGGCTGGAGCTGCGTTACTCCGAGCGCGGCGCCGCCGCACACGGGACAAACGTTGCGCTCAGCAAGCTCGCAGCGTTCGGCGTCAGCGCGTTCATCGCCGGCATAGCAGGCACGCTCATCGTCGGCCAGGTGGGTTCGACGACTCCCGCACCGTTCGCGGCGCAGACCTCGCTGGTCTATTTCGCGATCGCCGTCGTTCTCGGCGTGCGTTTTCTGGATGGTGCGGTGATCGCCGGCTTGGCCGGCTCACTGTTTCCGGTGCTGCTCGACAAGGTGCACGTCGACACCAACTACGTGAGCATCGTGTTCGGCGTCGCGGCCGTGCTGATTCTCGGCAAGGGGAAGGGCCAGTACCTCGGCCAGACCGAGATCGCGCGAGCCCGCAAGCAGGCCAAGGCCGCGCGCGCGATTCTGGAGAGCGGGCGCTCAAGTCTCTCGCTCGCACACACCGCGACAACAGTGCGCCCGCCGCGCACCGCGTCGCCGGCAGGAACCGCTCCCGCGCTCGAACTTCGCGACATCACCGTGCGCTTCGGTGCCGTCACCGCGGTTGACAACGTGAGCCTGGTGTTGCCGAAGGGTTCCGTCACCGCGTTGCTCGGGCCCAACGGTGCAGGGAAATCGACCCTCATCAGCATGGCGACCGGCTTCGCGCCCGGGTCGGGAAGGATCCTGCTCGATGGCGTACAACTCGGCCAGTTGCCGCCACACCGGCGCGCCCGGTGCGGGCTGCGCCGCAGCTTCCAGCAATTGCGGGTGCCACCGACACTGACCGTCGGCCAGTTCTTGACGACCGCGGCTGGTCGCAGGCTCACAGCCAGCGAGATCGATGAGTTTCTTGAGTGGTTCGGCTGCCCGCCCGCACACGTGCCGATCGGCACGATGGACGTCGGCGCCCGCCG
>JBOGEK010000309.1:0-6331 GCA_050743645.1 Acidothermaceae bacterium | reverse complement strand
CACCAAGTCACCGCTCATGTGCGGCGGGGCGGGCTCGCCGGAGATGGTGACCGACGAGGTGACGAAGCTGCCGCCGCCGGTGCCTGACACGTAGTCGACCGTCTCTCCGAGGGGACTGTCGTTGAGTGAGGTCCAGGTCACCGTGTAGGTGCCGTCGGGCTGACAGACGGAAACGCTGCCGCTGAGGTGCGAGGTGTGAATCGAGTGAGCCGACGCGACGCCGGCGAAGCCGATCAGGCCCGCGCCTGAGAGCGCCAGCGCGGTAAATGCGGCAGCAGCTCGCCGCGGACGTACACGATCCCATGTATGCATCGAGAACCGACCCTTCTAGTCGTCTCAACTAGGGGTCGGTCTCACCACTCGCTCCCCGCGACCATCCGTAAGACTTACGGCAGGTGACCGTGTAACCGGTCGCGGATCACAGCGTCCCCAACTTCTGTGTCACTGATCTTGGGGTATGCGATCACGCACCGCAACCGAATGTCAAAAGATCAAACCTCAACTGTGGAAAATCCTCCGGTCGGACCATGACTGTTCGGCCGAACGGCTCATCGGCGGCCTTCAGATCACCCCCCAATCGGCCCTGCCCGGGATCGACAGCTATGCCGACTGGCGGCGCCACCTGATGCCGGCCTCGATGAAGTCGTCGATGTCGCCGTCGAGCACTCCGCTGGGGTTGCCTGTCTCGACGTCCGTTCTCAAGTCTTTGACGAGCTGGTAGGGATGCAGGACGTAGTTGCGGATCTGGGTGCCCCAACTCGTGGTGTTGTCGCCGCGCAACTCGGCCATCTTCGCGGCCTCTTCCTGGCGGCGGCGTTCGAGCAACTTGGCCTGAAGCACGATCATGGCGCTGGCCCGGTTCTGGATCTGGCTGCGCTCGTTTTGGCAGCTCACCACGATGCCGGTCGGAATGTGGGTGAGGCGCACGGCCGAGTCGGTGGTGTTGACCCCCTGCCCGCCCGGGCCTGACGAACGGTAGACGTCGACACGTATGTCGTCGTCCGGTATCTCGACGTGGTCTGACGATTCGACGACCGGGACGACGTCGACACCGGCGAACGAGGTCTGCCGGCGGCCCTGGTTGTCGAACGGGCTGATGCGCACGAGGCGATGCGTGCCGTGTTCGGTCGACAAAGTGCCGTAGGCGTAGGGAACTTTCACGGTGAACGTCGCCGACTTGATACCGGCTTCTTCGGCGTAAGAGGTATCGAGAACCTCGGTGGGATAGCCGTGCCGCTCGGCCCAGCGCAAGTACATGCGCAGCAGCATTTGCGCCCAGTCGGCGGCGTCGACCCCGCCGGCTTGAGAGTTGATCGTCACCAGCGCCTCGCGGGAGTCGTACTCGCCCGACAGCAAGGTGCGCACCTCGAGTTCGCCGATCGCCTTGTTCAGCGCGGCGAGTTCGGCCAGCGCCTCGTTCTTGGTGCCCTCGTCGGCCTCGGCCTCGGCGAGTTCGAGCAGGACGCCGGTGTCGTCGAGCCGTTGGCGCAGACCCTCGACACGGCGCAGATCACCCTGCAAATACGAGAGTTTGCTGGTGACCTTCTGGGCCGCCTCGGGATCGTTCCACAGGTCGGGCGCGGCGGCCTGGGCCTCAAGATCGGCAACGTCAGCCCGCATCTTGGGCAGGTCGAGGACCGTCTCGATGCTTACCAGCGTGGCGTCGAGTTGCTTCAGCTCGTCGTGCGGATCAAGGGTTGACACAAGCACCGAGCCTAGTCGGTACGCGGCGCTCGACGCCGATGCGCCCGCATGGGTGAAACTGACGTGTGAACCTGAGCCCCCGCCGCCGCCAGACCGTGCTGGTCTGGCTCGTCGCGATGATCGTAGTTGCGGTGGCCGTAGTCGCGACGGTGCTGCTCACCGATCATTCGTCAGGCCGGACGGCGCAAGGCGCGCCCACGGGTTCGCCTTCTTCGCCGGCCGGCGCGTCGACGAATCCGGGCTCGGTCGCCAGTGGCCCGGGCCTTGCGAGCCCGTCGCCGTCCGCATCGCTTGCCGCACCGGCACCGTCGGCTTCCGTTTCTATACCGCCGCGCCCTCCTGAAGACCAGCCGGGGCCGGTGATCCTGGTGCCGGGCTACGGCGGTGACGCCTCGATGCTCGACAACCTCGCGATACTGCTTCGCAAACATGGCCGGACGACGGTGACGTTGGCGTTGCCCGACGACGCGACCGGCGATTTCCACGGCCAGGAGCAGGTTTTGGCCGCGCAGGTGAACAAATCGCTGGCATCAGGCACGAAATCGGTCGACCTGGTCGGTTATTCAGCGGGCGGCATCGTCGTCGGACTCTTCGTGGCGGCCGACCCTTCGGTGGTGCGGCGCGTGGTGACGATCGGTTCGCCGCTGCACGGCACCCGGCTCGCCGGCTTGGCTGCAGGCATCTTGCCGTCGGCGTGCCCTATCGCGTGCGAACAAATGGTGCCGGGCAGCGCTTTGCTGGCGTCGCTGACTGCCGCGTCGCCGACGGTGACCGGTGTGCCGTGGTTGTCGATGTGGACGTCGACCGACCAGGTGGTGACTCCCCCGGATTCCGCGCGGTTCGCCGGCGCGACCAACGTCGAGCTGCAAAGTGTTTGTGCCGACGATCAGGCCACGCACATCACGTTGCCTACCGATCCGTTGGCGGAAGCCCTGACGTTGCAGGCACTTGGCGGATCTGGGTTGCCGCTGAAATCGCCGTCCGCTGCGGAGTGCACCTCGCTCCGAGCCCTCGGTTAGCGAAGGACGACCGGGCCGGCTGCTAAACGAATTGCGTGTCGGCACCAGGTTTCTTACCGTTGCAAGGTGAGTTGGGACCCTCGGCGGCAGATCCGTGACGATCTGCGTGCAGCGATCGCGCAGCGCGACGCCGTTCGCGTTTCGGTGCTGCGCACGACGCTGGCCGCGTTGGCGAATGCCGAGGCGGTCGATGCACCTACGGTGCCGCCGGGTGCCACCGAGGTTGCGCGGCGTGAACTCGACGCCGCCGCGATTCGCTCGGTGATCGAGGGTGAACATGCCGAGGCGATGGACGCCGCCGCGCTCCTGGACCGTTTCGGTCGTCGCGCCGAAGCGGCCCAACTGCGCCGTCAAGCTGGCGAGATCCTGCGCTATCTGCCTGCCGCCGGCTAACCGCACCAACGGCGCGCCAGCGGGCTGCGGCCGTCGGCCACCCGCGGTCCGAACTGCGCACCTCAACGCTCGACGAGCGAAGTCGATCTACGCCCATGGCCGAAGTGAACGTCATGATGCACCGTGCAGCGACGTGACGATGGCAGGCAGGCGATCGACTGGATCAGGGGTTATCGTTCATGCTCGAAACGCATGATCGCGTACGCGGCGTGCGTCATCCCAGATCGCCACCGACCACGTCCATCGTCCGATTCAGGCGTTCGACTACTGCGGCAACATGGTTGACGACGAAGCAATCGATCCACCACCCCATAATTCATCCCCTCCAGCGAGCATGGGCTTGCCACAACGCAGGCCAGAGGTCAGCCCTGCGTCACGACCGTGCGGGCTTGCGCGAAGACGTGGATGGTGACGCCGTCCGACCACAGTTGGCTGACGAGTTGCACGAATGGCAACGGGACCTTGCAGCTGAGTTCAAGGGTGACGGTCTGGCCGTCGGGAACCGCGGCCACCATGTCGGGCACAGCGTGGCATTCGTGCGGCAAGTGTGCGGGATCGACGATGTAGCTTGCGATGTATGCGTTGACATCGGCGTCTGACAGCGGCAGCGCGGTGCCAACCTCGCCGCCGTACACGCCGTGCAGATCGGCTTGCTGCGCGGCCGAAATCGTCGCACCGTCGGCGACCGATTGCAGTTCGCGCCGAGCGAGAAAGACGGTGGAAACGTCGACAACGACAGTGATAAGCCCCGCGATTATCACCGCGAAGAAGATCACCAGGATCATTACCGTGCCACTTTCGTCTCCCTCGATCGGACGGCGGGGAACGCCCGTCATCGAGCGCCCCTGAATTGGTCAACGACCTCGTCGTGCACCGAATGAAGCCCGACGGTGGTTGGCTGACCGAAAACCGATGTCGGGAGCAACGGCAATCCGACCGACAGATCGATTTCGACCCGGATCGTGACGCCCGGATTAAGCATCGGGGCGCAGCCCGTCGCGGAAATACAACTGATTTGTAGCTGGGTAGCGCAATCGAAGGTGGCCACCTGGTTTCTCATCGCAATCGTGGCCGCCGCGCAGGCCTGCTGGGAAGCATCTGCCGATGAGTCGGCTTCGACGAACGCCCGCCCGGCCTCGCGTGCCGCCTCGGTGATGCCATAGGCCGACCCCTGCACCCGGAAAACCGCTAGCACGAGATAAGTCAGCGGTATCAGCAACAAGGCCGTCATCACAATGAACTCGATGACGACGTTGCCGCCATCGGTCGCGTCGTCGGCGACGCCCGCGTCGGCAGTACCGCTTCCGTCGTCCGGCACCGCTCCGTCGTCCGGCATGAGTGTCTTCTTCACGGCACCTGCTCTTGAAGCGCGTCACCTTTCACGGTGATGGTGTTTCCGCCGAGCGCCCACGTGCCGAAAACCGGAACGGGTGCATCGACGCGCACATCGACCACCGGCACCGCCACACCGTTGACGGTGCTGTCGGCCGGAGCCGCAGTCACGGCTTGGGAGTATCGCGCCGGCAGCGACGAATCGATACAGGTCGTCGCACGCTGCGTCGCTTGGGCGACCACAACATCGGCGCCTTGGCTCACGAAGTCGGCGTCGGCACCGTAGCGAGCACCTTCTTGCGCACACGCGGCCAACGTGTTGCGCACGTAAAGCGTGAAGCCAAGTTGCACGATTGCCGCGAAGAGCGGCACCAGGATCAGCATCACGAGCACGAAGTCGACGATGGCCGCTCCGTCGTCGGCGCCAAGTCTCAGCCGCCGTTGGCTGCGCCACCGTTCTGGTTGTTCACCTGGTTGAAGGCGCTGTTGAGCAGGCTCTGCAACTGGTTGCTGGCGATTCCCCAGATGAGGACGACGATCACTGCGGTCATGAGCGTGATCATCACCCAGCCAGGAACGTCGCCGCGCTCTCGCTCGCTCGGTGCAACGAGCCGTGCGTGCATCCGGGCGGCGCCGCGATGCAGGTGGCGAATCAACGCCATGAGAGTGCTCCTTCGGTGCGGTTGGTTGTTTCGATAAGGGATTTGCAGGTGGCACGGATTTGATGGGTTGCACGTCTCACGCCAACAACCGGAGTGAAATGAGTCCCGGATAAAGCGCGAACAACATCGTCACCGGCAGGATGAAAAATACGACCGGCACCATCATCGCCACTTCTTTCTTGCCGCCCGCGTCGAGCAGCGCGCGCTTTCCCGCTTCGCGCACGTCAACTGCCTGTGCGCGCAGCACTTCGGCCAACGGCGTGCCACGTTCGACCGCAACGGCGATGCCGTCGACGAAACGGGCAAGCGCGGGTAGCGACGTGCGTGACGCGATATTTTCGAGCGCCATGACGAGAGTGGCGCCCGCCCTCGCTTCGGCCAGCGCGGTGCCGAGTTCTTTCGCGAGTTCGCCTTTGCTGGTCTTGGTCACCCGATCGAGCGCGCCAACCGGCCCCTCGCCAGCTCCGACCGCAAGAGCAAGCATCTCGGCGATTGTCGGGAATTCGGCGAGCATCCGCCGCTCGCGTTTCGTGACTTCTTGAGTCAACGCGCTATCACGCAAGACCACGCCCGCAAGCGTGCAGGCAAAGCACAACACCACGAGCATGGCCGGAGAACGCCTCGGATTGCTTGCCAGTAACAAAATGCTGGTGCCAACGCCCGCCAACAAACCGATCGCGGCCCACAGAACTTGCTCAGCTCGGAATTCGTCGACACTCATCTGACGGCCGGCTTGATCGAGTCGCCGGCGGGTGCTGCCGGCACCGCCCAGCACGCGGTCGAGCACCCGGGTGGCATCGCCCATCACCGGCCGCAGCACCCTTTCGAGGGTGGGAAACGGTGTGCGGACCGGGTCGTAGCTCAGCAGGTTCGACCGGCGCGGCGTGTCGCGCAGGTAAGGTGCGAGCCGTTGTTCGAGGCGCGGACGACGGCTCCGCGGCGCGCCGTAAACGACGAATGCCGACCCCAGGCCGACCATGCCGCCGAGGCCGGCGCCTACCAATGCGCTCACCGAAGCACTCGCTCTTCTACTGGCAACCCGCCGATGCGCACCATCAGCCGATACGCGACTACCGAAACCGCGCCGCCGATCGTCAACACGATCGCGCCGCCTGCACTGTTGTAGGCGCGAACCGCCTGCGGATTAAGGGAAAGCGCGGCGAGCACGAGCCAAGGTGCGGCAACAGCGACTCGCGCCCCGTTGACGGCCCAACCCTGGCG
>JBOGEK010000308.1:0-12243 GCA_050743645.1 Acidothermaceae bacterium | reverse complement strand
GTTGATCACCCCGCCCGCGACGCCGACGATCAGGCTCACCAGTGCTCGCAAGCCCCACACGCGCCAGAACGCGCCGCGCACCAAGCGCCACGATCGTGCAACCGCTGCGCGAGCACCGAGCTTTTCGAGCATGAAAGCCGGGACGACGAGCGCAAGCTTGCCCCACAGCAGCATCGCCGTCGCGACGCCGGCCGGGATGCCGATCACCAAGACGACGGCGAGAGCCGCGCCGCCGCCCGCAACGTCGGCCGCGACAGCCAGCAGAGCGACCACGAGTGCGGGCGCGAACGGCCCGAGTCCGGCGATCAGCCCGACGGCAAGCAGCCGCCAAGGTCGCGCGCGAACCGCAGCGACGACTTGGGTTCCGGTGATGGGCTGCCCGAGGATCGCCTTGCCGACAACGACGGTGACGATGCCGGCCAGCAGCACTTCGAACACGCCGCCCAGGACGTATTCGACGATTGTCGACGCGAGGCCGGCGCCGTTGACGTGTATCTGCTGCTGGCCCAGCGCGTTGTCGCGCGTCGATGAGTAGAACGACCCGAGGCTGCCCGAGACATCGCGCATCGCTACGCCGGTCAGCAACCGGGCGAGTTCGAGAATGGCGGCGAACAATGCCGCGTAGCCGAAGGCGATCCGCGGGTGCCGGCGGATCGTGGCGAACCCGCCGTCCAAAATCTCGCCCACCGATAGCGGGCGAAGCGCGACGATGCCTGGCTTGAAGTCGGGTGGCCGGGGGTTCCAGCCCCACGGTTGCCGGGGCTGGCCCGGGTAGGCACCCGGATATTGGCCGGGCGGTGCGTATTGGCCCGGCGGTGCGTATTGGCCGGGCGGTGCGTATTGGCCCGGCGGCGGTCCCTCGGGCGTCGGCGGCACCTGCGGCGCGCCGTACGAGGGCGGCGATGTCGGGTGCGGGGGCAGCGTGGGATCGACCCAACCGGGCGTTTCACCCATTCGCTGTCTCCCCGCGAATTTGCGTGTCGTGACTGCCGCGGCACCCGACGGGATTCGCGCTGCTCATCGTCGCATGCACAGAGCATCGCGCGTCAGCGACTCGCGAACTTGCACCGAGATCACCAGCAACCCCCACGACGGCCTTCGAGGTGAGAACATCAACCTCATGAAAGGACGTGTTCTTGTCGTCGACGACGACACTGCCCTCGCCGAGATGCTTGGCATCGTGCTGCGCGGCGAAGGTATCGAGCCCTTTTTCGTCTTCGATGGTGACAAGGCATTGGCCGCTTTCCACGAGACCAAGCCTGATCTCGTGCTGCTCGACCTGATGCTGCCTGGCACCGATGGCATTGACGTCTGCCGGCAAATCCGCGCCGAATCTGGGGTGCCGATTGTGATGTTGACGGCGAAGAGCGACACCGTCGACGTCGTCGTGGGTCTCGAATCCGGTGCCGACGACTACGTCGTCAAGCCGTTCAAGCCCAAGGAGCTGGTGGCTCGGCTGCGGGCCCGGCTGCGGCGAAGCGACGAGCCGGCGCCTGAGGTGATCACGATCGGTGACCTCACGATCGACGTCGCGGGCCATTCGGTAAGCCGTGACGGCTCGCAGATCCCGCTGACCCCGCTCGAGTTCGACCTGTTGGTCGCGCTGGCGAAGAAGCCGCGGCATGTCTTCTCCCGTGAGGTGTTGCTCGAGCAGGTATGGGGTTACCGGCACGCCGCCGACACCCGGTTGGTCAACGTGCACGTGCAACGGTTGCGGTCGAAGGTCGAACGCGACCCCGAACGGCCCGAAATCGTCGTCACCGTGCGCGGCGTCGGCTACAAGGCGGGCCCGGCGTAATGGGCGCTTGCCGTCGTCCGGCGCTGCTCTCCAGAGTCGTTCCGACAGCAATTTGCACGGTGTGCTGCACTGAGCGTTGAGATGACCGACAGTTCGCCCGAGGGAACGATTTCGGTGAACGGGCCTGCCCCGTTCCACATCGTTCCGACCAGCATGGGACGACGGCTGCGGCGCCTGGTGCGCAGGATCGTCACGCGGTGGCGGCGCTCCATCCAGATCCGGGTCGTCAGCAGCACGCTCGTCGTTTCTGCGGTCGTTGTTGCGCTGCTCGGCCTGATCGTTTTGCAGCAGGTGAAATCCGGTTTGCTGCAGGCAAAGATTCGCTCGTCGACCACGCAGGTGCTGAACAGCTACGACACCGCGCAGCAGTACCTCAACGAGGGATCGAACATCAGCGCGCTGCTGACCGCAGTGAACAGCTTGACCGTTCAGCAGACCCGCAGGCAGCCCGGCGGCTACGAAGTCGTCGGCTTCATCGAACTCACGCCCGGCAAACCGCTCACGACGCAGGCGGCGAAGAACGACGACTTCGATACGAGCAGCGTGCCGGCGAAGCTCATCGACTCGGTCAGCTCGGGCGACGCGCAGTATTACTACGAGTACACGACGATGTCGTACCAAACTGGCGCGCATTATCCGGGCCTCGCAGTCGGGTCGCGGTTCACGAACAGCAACAGCCAGCATTTCCAGATTTACTACGTCTTTTCGTTGCAGCAAGAAGATCAGACGCTTTCTTTGGTCTGGCGCACACTGCTGCTCAGCGGGCTGGCCATCGTCGTGTTGCTCGCAGGTATCGCGTGGCTGGTCACCCGCCAGGTCGTCACGCCGGTTCGCATGGCTGCACGAATCGCCGAACGGCTTGCCGACGGCCGACTGCAAGAACGCATGCGACCCAAGGGTGAAGACGACCTCGCGCGACTGGCCGCGTCGTTCAACAAGATGGCCGACAGCCTGCAACGCCAGATCCGCCGGCTCGAAGACCTTTCGCGCATCCAGCGGCGGTTCGTCTCCGACGTTTCGCACGAACTCCGCACGCCGCTCACGACCGTGCGCATGGCGGCCGACGTGTTGTTCGAAGCACGCCAGGAGTTCGATCCCGCAAGTGCACGTTCGGCCGAACTGCTGCAGACCCAACTCGACCGCTTCGAATCGCTACTCTCCGATCTCCTTGAGATCAGTCGCCACGACGCTGGTGCGGCGTCTCTCGAGCCCGATGCGCTCGACATCCGTGATCTGGTGCGTCATGTCGTCGAGGCGACCGAGCCGCTCGCTACGCGCCGGGGGAGCTCGGTCAACCTGCACCTGCCCGAAGATCCCTGCATTTGTGAGGCTGACAGCCGACGGGTAGAGCGCATCTTGCGCAACTTGCTCGTCAACGCCGCCGAGCACGGCGAGGGAGAACCCATCGATGTGTTCGTCGTCGGTGATGCCGACGCGGTCGCCGTCGCGGTTCGCGACCACGGTATCGGGCTGCGCCCTGGTGAATCTTCCCTGGTATTCAACAGATTTTGGCGAGCCGACCCTGCGCGCGCCCGCACCACCGGCGGCACCGGCCTGGGATTGTCGATCGCCTCAGAAGACGCCCGCCTGCATGGTGGCCGGTTGCAGGCATGGGGCGAACGCGGCAAGGGTTCGCAGTTCGTGCTCACCGTGCCGCGCCGTGTCGGTGCGCACTTCGCTCAATCACCGATCGCGCTCGAACCTCCCGACGCCTCGACCGAGCCGGTCGCGGCGACCGGAACCACGACCCAGCAGCCGACTCGCGACCGCGGCGCGAGTGACCTCGGAATCGTCGGAACGCTGCGAGGCCGCCGTGATTGAGTACTCGGGCGAAGCGCCTCGGATTCGCCGTGTTCGCAAGCAATTCGGCACGCGACTTCTCTTCATCGCCGCGGGCGCGGGTGCCGTGATGCTCGCCGGATGCACCGCGATTCCGACCGGCGGCAACGTGCACGCCGGCGCGCCGAAGGGCAACTCCAACCAGGGCGGTGGCCAGGCTCATGCGCCAGCGCTGGGCCCGTTGCCAGGAGCCTCGCCCGACGAGATCGTCAACGGGTTCCGGCTGGCCAGCGCCGATGCCGGGCAGCTGTCGGTGGCCAGAGAGTTTCTCGCCGACCCCAACTGGGTGCCGCAACAAGGCGTTCACGTCATCGACGATTCGAACACCTCGCCGAGCTACGTCGCGTCTGACAATGACGCGAAGCTGCATTACGTCGACGCGTGGGAGGGCACGATCGGCGTCGACGGCACCTTCGAGCCGGAAAATCCTGGTACGAAAGCCGACTACACGTACGAAGTCGTCAAGAACGCGCAGACGAAGGGCGAGTGGCGCATCGTCAACCCGCCGCAGTACATGACTGCGACGGTGAGCGGTGTCAACGACTTCTACAAGTCGGCGTACCTTTATTACTTGAGCCCTCGCAACCAATTGCTCGTGCCGGTAAGGGTTTTCCTGCCCCAAACTGGCACCGACCCCGCCACTGAGTTGGCAACCCAACTGCTTCAACCACCGCCGCGCTGGCTTGCTGCAGCAGGCGTTACGAGTGCAATTCCCGCCAACGCAACGCTGGTCGGCAACGTGGCGCAGGTCAACGACGTGGTGATCGTGAACCTGTCGTCTGAGGTCGCGAGCCTCAGCGCGGCCGAGCGCGATGCGTTGTCGGCACAGCTTGTTTACACATTGCAGGGCTACGGCGGGGGCGGCTTCAAGATCGAGGTTGCGGGTCAGCCCTTGACCAACAGCAAAGGTGTCACCGTGCAGACGCTCAAAACGTGGAGCGCCTACGATCCCGACGCGCTGAAGGTCGACTTCTTTTACACCGGCGCCGACCAGCGCACCCGTGATTCGAGTGGCGTGACCGTTCCCGGTGACACAGGCAGCGGCGCAGTAAAGCTTGCCGTGCCCGTCGTGGCGCCGCGACTCGCCAACACGACCGGCGGCGATTTGATCGCGGGCGTCGAGACAAACGGCTCCACGCAAGCGCTCTACGTCGGCCCGATGAGCCAGCCGAAGCGCGTCGACTTCGGAATCTCGTTCACCACGCCTTCGTGGGACGCGTTCGGTGACGTCTGGACCGTTCGGCAAGAGACGGCCACCAGTGCGCAAGAAGTGCGTGTCAGTGCCGTTACACCGGCCGGTACGACGAAATTTGAGACCGTCGCCAACCACGAGTTGGGACCGTCGAATCTCATCGAGTCACTGAAAATCTCCCGCGACGGCACGAGGGTTGCGGTGATCGCGCGATCGACCGCGGCCGGCGCGCAGTTGCTCGTCGGCCACGTCGTAAAGACGGCGTCCGGTGAATCGATCGAGGGCTTCTATCCGGTGGCTCCAGGGCTGGTCCCGGTTGGTGACGTCGTGTGGGCATCGGCGACGACGCTCGATGTGGTGGCGACCGCGGCTGGCGCGAGCAGCCCGACGGTGTGGAGCGTCGACGTCGACGGATGGCAGCAACCGTCGCACGTCACGGCCCCGCTCGACGTCGTCTCGATCGCGGCCGCGCCGAACGAACCGCTCGTCGTAGGCACCAAGAGCCACGAGATCGAGGTCTCACGCGACGATTTCTGGCAGGTCGTCGGGGCGGGCGCGAATCCGAGCTATCCGGGCTGATCCGAGCCCGTCGACGCCGGTTGTGCACCGCTCGCGTTTCGACAATTCACAGCCCGGACGACGAAGGCCACCGCGCCACGCGGTCGACGCCACCATAGGTCGATGCTGACAACCTTGGGCGCTGCCGGTCTCGATCTGCTCGCGGCACCCGTCTGTGCCGGCTGTGGCACTTCGCGGGCCGGGTCGAGCGCATGGGGCACCACCGGAGCCCTCTGCGAGCCGTGCCGCGCGCAGTTGCGGTTGGCAACGCCGCTCGCCTGGCTGCTTCGGACGCCGGGCGAGCGGGCTGGGCTCCCTCAGGCCGCGATTCCCGCGTTCGCCGCAGCGGCTTACGAAGGCCCCTGGCGCACGATCTTGCTGGCGTATAAGGAGCGCGGGCAACGCGGGCTTCGGGCCGAGCTCGGGGCGGCGCTGTTCGTGGCATGTCTGGCGGCCTGCCTCGCGGTACCGATCGCAACTGCTGGGCGGCCGCTGCTGCTCGTGCCGATACCGTCGCGCCGCTCGACCGTGCGACAACGCGGCCACGACGCGGTTCGAGCATTGAGCGCGATTGCGGCATCGAAGTTGTGGCAGGTCGGGTGGCCGGCGGCAACCGCTCCAGTGCTGCGTCATGCGCGTGACGTTGCCGACCAGTCCGGCCTGAGCCAAGGCATGCGGGCCGCCAATCTCGACGGCGCGCTTCGCGTCCGCCGTTGCAGTCTGGTCGAGGGCCGCTCGGTGATCGTCATCGACGACATCGTCACGACCGGCGCGACGGCCGGTGAAGCGGCACGGGCACTTTCGGCGAGCGGCGCGCAGGTACAGGCGATCGCAGCGGTTGCCGCCACGCCGCGTCGGTGGCCCGCCGGTTCGGCCGAATCGGTCGGCCGGTCACCAGAGCAGCTCCAAACGGATGCTGCGCGCCGAGTCGATCCCGGGCTAGGTTGAAGAGGTGGCGTCCACCCGGGTCCGTGGTTGCGTCGGTGTGTGGGTCGCGGTGGCCGCGGGAATGTCCGTAGCCGCTTCGCGATTCGTCCAGCGCGCTGACAAGCCGATGCCAGTCGCAGGCGAAACGGTCCACGTAAGGCGACTCGTCGTCGTCCGAGCACGGTGCGGCTTAGGAGTAAGTCCTGCCTCGCCGGCGGCCCAGACGGCCGTCGTCCGAGAGAAGGTTAGTAGTGGCAAAGATGCGCACACGCGCGCCGCGAATACCTCGGCAGGCGGATGTGGGGTCGAAGACCAGGTCGGCCGGGCGGGCGTCCACCCCGGAGCCAAATGCAGCAGCACTTTCCGATCCGATAGCAAGATGAGGAGGAGCACGAACGTCGTCCAGCTTCATCGCGTGGAACGAACTCCATCGCGGCAAAGACGGAGGGATTCATGCTCGACATCGTGGTCACTGGTAGGCATGTCGATGTGCCGGCTCGGTTGCGAACCCATGCGCAAGAGAAACTCGCCAAGGTCGAAAAGCTGTGTCCGAAGGCGATCCGCGTCGACGTAGAGGTATCGCGGGAACGAAATCCACGAATGTCCGAGATCTGTGAACGGGTCGAGCTGACGTGCATCTCTCGCGGCCCGGCGATTCGGGCCGAGGCTGCCGCCGACGAACTGATCGCCGCCTTCGACCTCGCCTGGGCCAAGCTCGAGTCGCGGCTGCGCAAGTCCGCTGACCGCAGACGCGTGCACCGCGGTTCACGCACCCCTGTTTCTGTCGCTGCGGCGACCGCCGCGATCGGCGCCACTGGTAGCGGCAGCACCGGCGGCTCGGGTTCGGCCGGCCCTACTGGTTCCGCTGGTCCGGCTGGTTCGGCTGGTTCCGCGGCGCTACTGCCCGACGAGCCGCTGCACATCTCCGATAACTCACCCGAAAGCAGCGATCCTTACGACTCGATGGTCGATCACCAAGGCGACGGGCCCATGTTGGTGCGAGAGAAGCTGCACCACGCGCCACCGATGAGTCTTGACCAGGCCCTTTACGAGATGGAACTCGTCGGCCATGACTTCTTCTTGTTCTCCGACAAGGAGAGCGGGTTGCCGAGTGTCGTCTATCGGCGCCGCGGCTATGACTACGGCGTGATCAGGCTCGACACAGGCGCCGATGTCGCCGTCTCGATGATGAGCGGGGCCGAACGAAACGGCAGTCGATGACGTTGCCGTTGGGCAGTGCCCCGACCGGGCACGGTCCGATGGTGCAAGGATGCAAGGCGACGGCGGAGCAGCAAGTCGAGCGAACAGCCGCAATTGCACCAGGTGCGCTGCGAACAGGTGCACGGCAAACAGATGGGTGGGAGGCGCCGTGAGCGAAGGCTACCGGGAGCATGTCGGGCCTACGGCGAATGGCCTGCCGAGCACCGAGCCGGTGCCCGCGCCGTCCGGTGAGCCGATCCGGGTCCTCGTCGTCGACGATCACGCGCTCTTTCGCCGCGGGCTCGAAATGGTGCTCACCCAAGAACCCGACATCGATCTCGTCGGCGAGGCAAGTGATGGTTCCGAGGCGGTGCTGAAGGCCGGCCAGATGCTGCCCGACATCGTGTTGATGGACGTTCGGATGCCCAAGCGCAGCGGCATCGAGGCCTGCACCGCGATCAAGGACGTCGTGCCTTCAGCCAAGATCATCATGCTCACGATCAGCGACGAAGAGGCCGACCTCTACGACGCGATCAAGGCCGGTGCGATGGGTTACTTGCTAAAGGAGATCTCGATCGACGAGGTTGCGGCAGCGATCCGCGCGGTGCACGGCGGCCAGTCGCTGATCAGCCCGTCGATGGCGTCGAAGCTACTCAGCGAATTCGCCTCGATGATCAAGAAGGGCGATTCCCGACAGCAGGTGCCTGCGCCCAAGCTCACCGACCGCGAGATGGAAGTGTTGCGGCTGGTCGCGAAGGGCCTGAACAACCGCGACATTGCCAAGCAGCTGTTCATCAGCGAGAACACCGTAAAGAACCACGTGCGCAACATCCTCGAAAAGCTGCAACTGCATTCGCGGATGGAAGCCGTCGTCTATGCGGTCCGCGAGAAACTGCTCGAGATCACCTGAGGCCGCACATCCTGCGTCGGCCTTGCCGATCGGGTCACCCGTGCCGATCGGGCCGATCGCCGGCGTTGCGCCGAAACGAGGGTGAGAGTGAACAGGGCAAGCAGCGGCCCGGTCGCCACGTCGGTCGCCTCGCCGGTGGTGACGCCGCCGAATCCCTGACACAGCACCCAGGTGATCGCGGCGAACAACAACGCGCACCGGGTAGCGGTTGTGCGTAGTCGTCCGCTGCCGAGCCCTCCGACCGCGATGAACAGTTGGACGGCGACCAGCGTTGCCGCGATCGCCAGCGCGACTCCCGCGGACATCCGGCTCATCCGCTCGGCGAGTGCGAGTTCTGGGCGGCCGAGCACGGCCGGCGACATCGACGAGCCCATCTCGACTTGTCCGGCCAATGCGTCGGGCGAAGTCTGTAGCGGCAAGGCTGAAAGGGCGGCGGTGCCTGTCCACACGACGAACCACGCGAGTCGAGTCCACCGCGCCGGCAGCGCGCGTTGGTTGCGCGCAGGCCAGGCCGCGAGACCGATCAGGGCGTAGAGCAGCGCGGCGCCCGGCGCACCCATCGAGGCCGCCGACGTACCGGAAAGGACACCGCCAAAGCCTTCACCGAGCCACCAGATCCCGAGTGCGAGCGAGATCCCCGCGGCGCTGATGAACCGGGCGCCGCGACGGCGTCGTAGCACCACCAGTCCGAGACCGACCGCAAGTTCGGCGGTCGCGAATGCCGTATTGAACGCTGCCGGATGTGCCGCTACGACCCGCACGAAGAGGCCGACGGGACCGGTCACCATCACGGGTTGCCTGGCCGCCGACGGCGCGATGACGTCGAGTGCGAGCCCCTTCGTGAACATGAACGGCTGTAGCTGCAGGCAACCCGCGACCAGCCAGAGTAGTCCGAGTAAGACTCGCACCTGGCGACGAGTGGCGCGACGCCTGGCGCGTCGATCGTTGCGTCTTGCGCCGAGCGATGCCGCCGGCGCACCCGCGAATACGATCCGCGAGTTAAGACTCGCGGTAGCGGAAGACACCGACTGCCTCTTGCAGCGTGCTGGCCATCTGGGCCAGTTCGGCCGCGGAGTGTCCGCTCTTGCCTGCGAGTTCGGCATTCGCCTTGGCGACGACGGTCATGTTGCGCACCTCTTCGGTCATCGCCTGGCTTTGGACGACGAGTTGTTGCGCCTCGTTGTCGATGCCGGTGGCCGACGTCATCTGCATCTCGACCGCGTGCGCGATCGCTTGCTGACACTCACGAATCTCGTCGATGACTGACACGATCCGTTGCGACACCGCCGCGGTGTCGCCGATGTCCGCCTGGATCGCCGCGATCCGATTGCCGATATCGGCCGTCGCGGTGGCCGTTTGTGCGGCGAGGGTTTTGACCTCTTCCGCAACGACCGCGAAACCCTTGCCTGCCTCACCCGCCCGCGCGGCCTCGATTGTGGCGTTGAGTGCGAGCAGGTTCGTCTGTTTGGCAACCGACGAGATCACCGAAACGACGTCGCCGATTTGCCCGCTCGAATGGCCGAGCCGGGCGACCGTCTCGGTAATCGACGCGGCTGCCGCCGTCGCCTCGGTGGCAACCCGATTGGCGGTCGTGGCATTGGTAGCGATGTCCTTTGTGGCTTCGCGAACTTCGGCAACCTGCTGCGCTACCCGTGATGCCGTGTCGCGCGCAACCTGCAATGAATCGACGGCGCGGTTTGCACCCGCCAGGTTGTCTTCTGCGCTGCGCTGCGCGTCGGCGCTGGTGTTCGCAAGATTCGAGGACGAGGACGTAAGTGTCGCGGCCGCGCCGTCGATCGTCGAGACCATCCGGCGCAGCTTTTCGACGACGAGGTTCAAGTCGCTGCCCAGCGCTGACAGTTCACTGCCACCGTCGGCAGGTACGGCCGCAGTGAGGTCGCCGTCGGCGAGCCGGCGATACGCCGGCGCCATCCGTCGAATCATGAGGAGAATCGAACGGATCAGGAGCCAGCCGACGAGTGACCCGCCGACCGCGCCGAACAATGCGAGCAGCCCGACCAGTCGGGCAGCGCTGCTCGACGACGATTGCGCATCGTTGGTCGCCTTACCGACGGTGTCGTGACCGACGTTGGCGACCAGGTGGCTCATCGACTCGGCCTTCGTCACAAGCGCCGAATACCCGGGGTCGGTCGGCTTGCTCGATTGGATCTGTTCACACAGGGTCACGAACTGCTCGATGACCTTCTGTTCCTCTTGTAGCTTTGCTCGCAGGATGCGATTGTGCGCGGCGGGAATCGTGACTTCTGCGTCGTTGCCTTGCACCGCGATGACTTTCCCGCCGTCCAATAACGCTTTAGCGGTTGATTCAAGTTGGTCGCGGGTCTCGTTGGGATCGGCGGTATAGCCGTTACTGACGAGGATGACTTCTTTCATATAGCGCTCGACGAGCATCGGCTGGCGGCCCATGACGTTGTCAATGAGCGCATTGGTGCGGTTGGTCGACGACGAGCTCTGGCTGAGAATGACGAGGCCGCCGAGAATGGCGACGAAAAAGCAGACGAGCGCAGCTAATCGCGTTTTGATGCTGTAGCGCTCGAGGCGGTAGGTGGCCCTCATGTCGCGGTCACGATCGTCGTCATGCCGGCCATATAGTGGCCTTCCATATTGCAGTACAAGACGTAGGTCTTGCCGGACTCGAGATCGACGGTCAGTGATTTGGTGCCGTCCATCTCGATGCCTTCGACCTCGCCTAGGTGGACGAAGTCGGCCGTGTTCTGCTCGTCCGCGACGGTGTCGTCGGGCTTGCGCGGCAAGTCCTTCGCGCCGAGGTCGGTCCAGGCGACGTTGAACTCGTGCAACATGGGTCCGGTGCCATGGACGACGAAGGTCACCGTGCCCGCAGGCACTTTTGTCGGCGCGTCGATCTTGAAGTCGCGCACCGTGACGTCGACCCGGCTGCCTTTGATTGACACCGAGCTACTCGAACAACCGGTAATTGTCGAAACGCCTAGGCAGCAGGCGACCACCGCCAAGCCGGCGCCTTTAAACCGCCGTCGGCGCTGTAGAAGATTCAATTGGGATTTCGTGGCGCCGAACATGGACCACTCCCTGGCTACTGCGAGCCGGTGTGCCGGCTCCGAGCGCGGTTGCAACTCGATGGAGCATGGATCGGCACCGAATTGGCAAGCTTGAGCAAATTTGCCCCGCCCCGAGCCTGGTGACATCGGGCGCGATCTACCGCGCTAAACGGCACCCGCCTTCGCGAAATCAGCGAATCGGGGCTCGCACCACCGTCGCCGCGTTCGATGGCGTCACTCGTTCGATCGCGACGCCGGCGCAGCCGACCCAGGTGGCGGCCTCGCGCAGCGCGTCACCCACCGCTGCCGCCGTCGACGCGAGTCGGGCCGGCGTCGCCGCAGCCGGCTCGATGACGACGTGGCGCGCCACGAGGGTGCCGTCGACGCGCGCCGGATCGACCCGGCCGAGGAGCTGGCCACCGGCGAGTAGTGGCATCGAGAAGTAGCCGTGTTGCCGCAAGTCTTTCGGGACGTAGGCCTCGAGCCGATGGTCGAGTCCGAAGATGCGCGCTGTGCGGGCGCGATCCCAGACGAGTGAGTCGAACGGCGACAGCAGCGTCGTGCGGTGCCGCCCGCGCAGCCCGAGTGCATCGAGCGCCGCAGGATCAGCCCAGGCCGGTGACGTCCAGCCGTCGACCCGCACCGGCACCAGCCCGGACGACGGAAGTAGCCGCGCGACGTCGAGCTTCTTCAACCTGAAGTAGTCGGCGAGATCGGCCGCGGTAGCAACGCCAAGTGATCGAGCGGAGCGACGGACGAGTTCGAGCTGGCAGTGATCGTC
>JBOGEK010000307.1:0-5782 GCA_050743645.1 Acidothermaceae bacterium | reverse complement strand
TGCTCATCGTCTTCGACGACCTCAGTAAGCAGGCGGAGGCGTACCGCACGGTGTCGTTGCTGCTTCGTCGTCCACCCGGCCGCGAGGCCTACCCGGGCGACGTTTTCTACTTGCACTCGCGGTTGCTTGAGCGTTGCGCGAAGCTTTCCGACGAGCTCGGCGCCGGTTCGATGACCGGTTTGCCGATCATCGAGACCAAGGGCAACGACGTCTCGGCGTACATCCCGACCAACGTGATCTCGATTACCGACGGCCAGATCTTCCTCGAGACCGACCTGTTCAACTCCGGCGTTCGGCCGGCCATCAACGTCGGTATCTCGGTCTCGCGCGTCGGCGGTTCGGCGCAGATCAAGGCGATGCGCGCGGTTGCCGGTCGCCTGCGCCTCGACCTCGCGCAGTACCGCGAACTCGAAGCGTTCGCGGCGTTCGGCTCAGACCTTGACGCGTCGTCGAAGGCGCAGCTCGAGCGCGGTGCCCGGCTTGTCGAGTTGTTGAAGCAGCCGCAGTACTCGCCTTTCCCGGTCGAGGCCGAGGTCGTCTCGGTGTGGGCCGGAACAAGTGGCCAGTTGGACGACGTCCCGGTGCCCGACATCCGCCGCTTCGAGGGCGAGTTCATCGAGAACCTTCGCCTGTCGCACAAGGGAATCCTCGACGACATCGCGCAGAGCAAGCAGCTCTCCGACGAGAACGTCGAGCGGTTGACGCAGGCGATCGCCGACTTCAAGAAGGGCTTCGAAACGCACGAGGGCAAGTCGCTGGTCGGTCATGAAGAGGCCGAGCAGCTCGACGAGAGCCTGATGGGCAACGAGAAGGTGCGCAAGCACGTTCCGCCGTCCGATAAGCCGGCAGCAGCGAAGCAGTAGGGGAGCGGTACAGGTATGGGAGCCCAGGTCCGGGTCTATCGCCGGCGCATTAGATCGGTGCGTGCCACGGCGAAGATTACCCGCGCCTTCGAACTGATCGCGGCCTCGCGCATGGTGAAGGCGCAGCATCGGGTCGCGGCGTCGACCCCGTACGCCGAGGCCATTACCCGCGCGGTTTCGGCAGTGGCGAGCCAGAGCGACGTCGACCACCCGCTCACCACGCAGCACGAAAACGCCACGCGGGCAGCGGTTTTGCTGATCACCAGCGACCGTGGCCTGGCCGGTGCCTACAGCTCGAACGTGCTGCGCGAAGGTGAATCGGTCACCGCACACTTGCGCGAGAACGGCTTCGAGGTCGTGCCTTACATCGTCGGCCGTAAGGGCATCGCTTACTACCGGTTCCGCGATCGCGAGATTGCCGGTGAGTGGAGCGGCTTTTCCGAGAGCCCGAGCTACGAGAACGCCAAGGACGTCGCCGATCGGTTGATCGAGGCGTTCAACACGCCGGCTGAAGAGGGTGGCGTCGACGAGATCCACATCGTCTACACGCAATTCGTGTCGATGCTCACGCAGTCACCGGTGATCCGGCGCATCCTGCCGCTCGAAGTCGAAGAGACTACGGAGGCGCCCGAGGGCGGTGCTTTCCCTTCGTACGAGTTCGAGCCGGGCGCCGAGGGAGTGCTCGACGCGCTGCTGCCGCGTTACGTCGAGGCGCGGGTCTACAACGCGCTGCTGCAAGGTGCGGCGTCCGAACTCGCTGCCCGGCGCCGGGCGTGCAAATCGGCTACCGACAACGCAGAAGAACTCATCAAGACCTACACCCGGCTGGCCCATGCGGCCCGGCAGGCAGAAATCACCCAGGAAATCAGCGAGATCGTCGGTGGCGCTGACGCGCTGGCCGCTAGCGGGAGCGAGTAACTGATGACGGCAACTGTCGAGAGTTCGAGCGCTGGCGGCCACGCGGCCGGCACCGGCGTCGGTCGAGTCGCGCGGGTCATCGGCCCCGTCGTCGACGTCGAGTTCGGTGTCGATGATCTGCCCGAGATCTACAACGCGCTCGAGGTTGAGGTTGACTTCGGTACGGCATCTGACGACGAAATCGAGGGCGAGAACAAGCACACGCTGACCCTCGAGGTTGCTCAGCACATCGGCGACAACCTGGTGCGCGCGATTTCGCTGCAGCCCACCGACGGCCTGGTGCGCGGTGCCGCGGTGCACGACACCGGCTCACCGATCTCGGTTCCGGTCGGCGACGTGACCAAGGGTCACGTGTTCAACGCGCTGGGCAAGGTGCTCGACGTCGAGCCGTCGTCTTTGCAGATCAACGAGCGTTGGCCGATCCACCGCCAGGCTCCGCCCTTCGACCAGCTCGAATCCAAGACCGAGATGTTCGAGACGGGCATCAAGGTCATCGACCTGCTCACGCCCTACGTGCGCGGCGGAAAGATCGGCCTGTTCGGTGGTGCCGGTGTCGGCAAGACGGTTCTCATCCAGGAGATGATCACCCGAGTCGCGAAGAACTTCGGCGGTGTCTCGGTGTTCGCCGGTGTTGGCGAGCGCACCCGTGAGGGCAACGACCTTTTCCTGGAGATGACCGAGTCGGGCGTCATCAACGACACCGCCTTGGTGTTCGGTCAGATGGACGAGCCGCCGGGCACCCGACTTCGGGTTGCGCTGGCTGCGCTGACCATGGCCGAGTACTTCCGCGACGTGCAGAACCAGGACGTGTTGCTCTTCATCGACAACATTTTCCGGTTCACCCAGGCCGGCTCCGAGGTGTCGACGCTGCTCGGCCGCATGCCTTCGGCGGTGGGTTACCAGCCGACGCTGGCCGACGAGATGGGCGTGCTGCAGGAGCGCATCACGTCGACGCGTGGTCACTCGATCACGTCGCTGCAGGCGATTTACGTGCCAGCAGACGACATCACCGACCCCGCGCCGCACACGACGTTCGCCCACCTCGACGCGACTACCGTTCTTTCGCGGCCCATTTCGGAGAAGGGCATCTACCCCGCTGTCGACCCCCTCGACTCCACCTCGCGCATTCTCGACCCGCAGTACATCGGCGAAGAGCACTTCGGCGTCGCTAACCGGGTGAAGCAGATTCTCCAGCGCTACAAGGATTTGCAAGACATCATCGCGATCCTCGGTATCGACGAACTCGGTGAAGAAGACAAGGTTCTGGTCGGTCGCGCGCGTCGCATCGAGCGTTTCCTCTCGCAGAACATGTTCGTGGCCGAGGCCTTTACCGGGCAGAAGGGGTCGTTCGTTCCGCTGCAGGAGACGATCGACTCGTTCCGTCGGCTGTGCGACGGCGACTTCGACCACCTGCCAGAGCAGGCGTTCTTCATGGCCGGTGGCATCGCCGATGTCGAAGCCAACGCCAAGCGGTTGGCCGGTAAGTAATGCCGCTCAACGTTGAGCTCGTCTCGGCTGAGCGAAAAGTCTGGACCGGTGAGGCCGGTTTCGTCGTCGCACGAACGCTCGACGGCGAGCTCGGCGTTTTGCCCGGCCACGTGTCGTTGCTCGGCGTGCTAGCCGAAGGGTTCACCGTGCGCATCAGTGGTGGTGACGCCGGTGACGGTGTCGAAGCCGCTGTACACGGCGGCTTCCTGTCGGTGAGCAACGACGACGTCGCGATTCTCGCCGAGATCGCCGAGCTGTCGACCGACATCGATGTCGACCGGGCCAGGGCCGCGTTAGACCGGGCGACCTCGACGACAGAAGACGAGACGCCGGGCAGCGAATCAGCCGCCGCACGTGCTCGAGCGCGGCTCGCCGCGGCCGGGCACGAGCACCCGAGCGCCTGAGCCCGCGGCGCAGAACGGGCCGGCCCGGTGGTTTTCGACATTCTCGACTCCGCCGGCACGCTCGTGCTTCTCGCCGTCCTCGCCCTTGTCGTCTTGATCGTCCGGCACACGCTGCTGCGACGAAGTGGCGCCACGTTGCACTGCGCGCTTCGGCTGGGCACCGCGCGGGCCGGCCGAGGCTGGCACGTGGGCGTGATGCGCTATTCGCCTGGCCGACTGCAATGGTTCAGGCTCTTCAGCGTCGCGCCGAACCCGAAAGTCGCTCTGCTGCGGCGCAGCATTGAAGTCGTTGGGCGGCGCAGCCCCCGTGGCTTCGAACTGCATTCGATTCCGCACGGCGCCGTCATCGCGCGATGTATCGCCCGCACCCCTGACGGCGAGGCAATCCACCTCGAACTGGCGATGGGTGAGCGCGCGTTGACCGGCTTCCTGGCCTGGCTCGAATCGGCGCCTCCCGGCGCCCATCAAAGTCCCGACGTGCGCCGGGCCTGAATCGGGATGGGCGGCTGAACGGGTCGGTTGGCGAACCTGTACGGGACCAATGACCCGCGCGAGGGGCGCCTTCCACTGGCACCGTGGGTAGCGGCGACGTCGAGCGGCGTCGCCGTTCCGTTACCGGGAGACTCACGTGATCACCGTGCGTATTGCGACCGAACCGGCTGCCCTCATTGAGCGGTCGAGTCGCCGCACCGCGATGCTGCTGATGGCCACCGTCGGCTTCGCCCTCAACTTTTGGGCCTGGGCACTGCTGTCGCCTCTCGGCACCCATTTCAAGCAGAGCCTGAATCTCAGTTCGTTCGACCAGGCGCTACTCGTGGCGGTGCCTGTCGTCGTCGGGTCGCTCGGACGCATCCCCGTCGGCGCGCTCACCGACCGATTCGGCGGCCGGGTAATGCTGCCGGTCGTCTCGGCTGTGACGATCGTTCCGGTGCTGTTCATCGGCTACGCCGGGTATCACTCCTACGCGGGGTTGCTCGTTGGCGGCTTCTTTCTTGGTATCGCCGGAACCTCCTTTGCAGTCGGCGTACCTTTCGTCAGCTCGTGGTTCCCGCCGGCGCGTCGCGGCGCCGCGATCGGCATCTTCGGCATGGGCATGGGCGGTACCGCGATCAGTGCGCTGACGACGGTCAAGCTGATGAACCACCGCGGCATCGCTGCGCCGTTCGCTATCGTCGCGGTCGCGCTGGCGGTCTACGCGGTCGTGGCGTGGGCGGTGCTGCGCGACGCTCCCGATCGCGTGCGTCCGACCGAGCCGACCCTCAAACGCCTTGCTGCTACGGCAAAACTCGCCGTCACGTGGCAGGCATCGGGGCTCTACGCGGTGGGCTTCGGCGGCTACGTTGCGTTCAGCGTCTACCTGCCGACCTACTTGAAGAATGCGTACGCGCTGAATCAGGACGACGCGTCGATGAAGATGGCGGGCTTCGTTTTGCTCGCGGTGGCGCTGCGCCCGGTTGGTGGCTGGCTGTCGGACCGGTGGGCGGCGGCTTGCGTGCTGGCGATCGCGTTCACTGTCGTGGTGGCGTGTGCGTTCGTGCAGGCATCGACCCCCGCCCTGGCACCTACCGCGACGATCGCGTTTCTCGCTATGGCAGCCGCATTGGGCACGTCGGCCGGCGCGGTCTTCGCGTTGGTGGCGCAGCGCGCGCCTGCGAATCGGGTGGGCGCGGTGACCGGTGTGGTCGGCGCCGCGGGCGGTCTCGGCGGATTCATCCCGCCGCTGTTCATGGGCTCGCTGTACGGCCGCACGAACTCGTACGCGAGCGGGTTGGCGGCCCTTGCCGTGGTTGCCTTGGTGGCCGTCGTCGGTTCGGCTGCAATGAGCGGACGACGGCAGCGTGGCCTGCCATCGCGCGACCTGCCCCCAGAGGTGTCGTAGGTGGTGGGATCAGCTGGAACCGGATGTGTGTCGAGGCTGCTTTGCTCTGCTGCGGTATTGCAGCAGAGCAAAGCAGCACATTAGGCCGGTCGGGTCCGTTAGGAGCTGAAGGTGAACCAGTTGATGTTGACGAAGTCTTGCCCGGAGCCGGTGGTGAACTTCAGGTAGACGGTGTGGGTGCCGGTGGTGGCGGTGATGTTGGCGGGGATGGTTTGCCAGGTTTGCCAGCC
>JBOGEK010000306.1:0-7924 GCA_050743645.1 Acidothermaceae bacterium | reverse complement strand
CCCTCACCGGTGACGACGACGTTCATGTCGGTGCCGGCGCGCACGTCGTCTTCATAAGCGAGGTCGAGCCGCGGCTCGCCGTCGATCACCCCGACGCTGACCGCCGACACACTGCGCACCAGCGGCTCACCGGGCATCTTGCCGTTGACCCGCAGCCAGCCGATCGCGTCAACCAGCGCCACGTATGCCCCGGTGATCGCGGCGGTCCGGGTGCCGCCGTCGGCTTGCAACACATCGCAGTCGAGCTGGATCGTCGCCTCGCCGAGCGCCTTGTAGTCGACGCAGGCCCGCAGCGCGCGCCCCACCAGCCGCGAGATTTCTTGGGTGCGGCCGCCGAGCCGACCCTTGACCGACTCGCGGTCGTTGCGGGTATTCGTCGCGCGCGGCAGCATCGCGTATTCGGCGGTGACCCAGCCGAGGCCGCTCCCCTTGCGCCAACGCGGCACGCCCTCGGTGACACTCGCCGCGCACAGCACGCGAGTACGGCCGAACTCGACCAGCACCGAACCTTCGGCGTGATCGAGCCAGCTGCGGGTGAAGCGCACCGGGCGGAGTTCGTCGTTCGCGCGACCGTCGGCTCGTGGAGTTGCAGGCATGGCTGCGACCCTATCTGCGCCCTCAGACGACGAAGGTGCTGCCTCGTCTCGCCAGCTCGGTGGGCCCGCCGAACGCCCGCGCGGCCCGGTCACGCTGTACGGCCGCGTCATGCCACGGCGCGACATGAGTGATCACCAGTCGGCCCGCGGCTGTCTGTTTCGCCAGCTCACCTGCCTGGGTCGCGGTGAGGTGCGAGTCGGGCGGATTGTCGGCGCCATCGACGAATCCGGCCTCGGCCAGCAGCAAGTCCGTACCGCGGGCAAAGCCCGCCAGCTCGTCGAACGGACCGGTATCTGCCGTGTACACAAGCGTTTTGCCGGACGACGAAACCCGCACGGCGTAGGTCTCGACCGGATGCCGGGTGCGTAGCGGGATGACCTCGAAGGGCCCGATCGTGGTCTCGCGTGGGTTGTGGAACTCGAACACATCGGCGAGCGATTCGACCGGCCTACCGAATGCTCCGGAGACGCGCCCGCGTTCGGCGGCCGGCGCGAAGACGGGGATCACCGGCGGCACCCGGCCGTCGGGATGATGCCTGCGCACGTGCGCGAGCGGAACGAGATCGAGCCAATGATCGCCGTGCAAGTGCGTAATGAAAATCGCGTCGACATCTCGTGGGTCGACGTGGTTCTGCAACTCGCCGAGAGCGCCGTTCCCGAGGTCGATCAGCAGCCGAAAGCCGTCGTGCGTAAGGAGATATGACGAGCACCCCGACTCGGGGCCAGGGTGGCTACCGGCGCAACCGATGACCGTCAGGTGCACGAGACGGGCAGCCGAATCACGGCCGGATTTCGGGACCGAGAAAACGTCGTCCGAGTTCGTAAAAGGGCTCGGGATCGCCCGTGGTCACGAACCGATGCTTCGGGGCCGGCGAATCTTCTGGGCGGGTGAGTTCGTGGCGCACCAGCGTGCGGTAGACATCGCGCGCGGTCTCGTCGGCGCTGCTCACCAACATGACATCGTCACCCACGACCAGCGAAATTGCGCCTGCCAGGTAAGGATAATGCGTGCAACCCAGCACCAGGGTGTCGCAACCGCGCTCGACGATCGGGGCCAGATATTCCTTTGCGCACTGGAGTAATTCGTCGCTCATCGTGACTCCGGCTTCGACGAACTCGACGAATCGCGGGCACGCAGCAGTCGTGAGATCGATGTGGGGTGCGGCGGCAAACGCGTCGTCATAGGCGCCACTGGTCACGGTGGCATGCGTGCCGATAACGCCCACCTTGCCGTTTCGCGTAGCGCTGACAGCCTTGCGAACCGCTGGCTGGATCACCTCGACAACGGGGACGTCGTATCTTTCGCGGGCGTCTCGCAGCATCGCCGACGACGCCGAGTTGCAGGCGATCACCACCATCTTCACGCCGTGGGCGACCATCTCGTCGAGGATCTCGATCGCGTACTCGCGGACCTCGGCGATCGGCTTCGGGCCGTACGGATGGCGCGCGGTATCGGCCACGTAATAGATCGGCTCGTGCGGCAACAGGTCGAGGATCGACCGCGCCACGGTGAGGCCGCCGACGCCGGAGTCGAACACCCCTATCGGCGCGTCGTGCACGTTCGGCGCGTCGTGCACGTTCGGATTGCCAGCCACGCCCACATCAGCCACCCTACCGACGTCCGTCCTCCAAACGCCGACTTGCGTGGGCGTTCTCAACACGGCAACGATCAAAAAGGTCCACGAAGTGTGCAGTCGGGACCGCACCGGCGCGGCACGCCGTCCCAGCCGCGGGCTTTGAGCACGACGACCACCTGCTCGGCCGCCCCGCACGGGGTCCCCGCCACGTCGTGCCAGCCATACGACAGCACTGCTTGTCCCTCGACCACGATGCCGTTGTCACGAGCCATGTCGCGATGCCGGCGTTCCTCGGGATGGGCGGCCGCACCATCGAGCTCGATGACCAGCCGGTACTTCCGGTAATGGACGTCGCGCCACTTCTTCGACCGCCCGCGCATGCCAGCCGTCTGCCGGTCAGCTCGCGGCAGCCCGTGCGCCCGCTCGACATCACGCAGATAGCGCCATTCGAGTGGGGAGTGGACGCCTTCGCCGTCGTCGAGGACCTCACACACAAGCGGCCGCCACCTCAACTTCTGCCGCCGGGCGAGTGCCGCCACCAGCCGCGCCGCCGTCGAAAGTCGGCGCTGACAGGCCGCGGTCAGCAACGCCACCACCTCGTCGGCCTGGCGAGCTTGGTCGATCAGATCGAGAACGGTGTCTTCGATCGTCGTTCTCGGTGGGGACGCGACACAGCTAAGTTCCAGGCGACGACGCCGGACGACGATGCCGGCCGCACCACGCGGCCGGCGCGCCGCTGGAACACTGACTTCGAGGACCCCCGGTGGTTGATCAAGCAGCCCCGCAAGGTACGCGGCTGTTCGGTGACTGGCAAGCGCCGTGCCACCGCAGCACAAGACGGCAGCCCAGGCGCGGGTGCGAAATTCGATCCGGCTGTTGTGAGCAACGAAGGTGCCCGGATATAGCCGCTGCCAACGGTGTGCCTTCAGCTGAGCAGACGTGACCGCGTCTGTGACGCCGAACGCAAGCGCCTGACGGCGGCTGAACGCTCCGTGCTGATATCGCAACAAATCCCGCCATTCAGGCTGCAACGTAGGGTGCTTCGGGCTCGGCATGCAGCAAGCATTTCGATCATCGGGACGCCCAATGTGTTAACAGCCGGACGCTGTGTGTTGCGGTCCCCGATGTTGTGGACACTCTCGTTCTGCCAGCAAACAATTCGCTCCACACAAACTGGGCCAGGAGGGCGGCGCGAGACGAGCCCGATGCCTGGGGACACCGACGCCCTATGCCCAGAGTTGGCCTTCGAGTGCGGCCTCGGCTTCTTCCAGGGTGCCGGCGTATGCACCGGTCGAGAGGTACTTCCAGCCGCCGTCGGCCACGACGAACGCGATATCGGCGCGCTCACCCGCCGCCACCGATTTCGCCGCCACGCCCAGCGCCGCGTGCAAGATCGCCCCGGTCGAGATGCCGGCGAAGATCCCCTCCTGCTCGACAAGTTCGCGCGTCCGCCGGAGCGCCTCGCGCGGCCCCACCGAGAAGCGTGTCGTCAGCACCGACTCGTCGTACAGCTCGGGAACGAAGCCCTCGTCGAGGTTGCGCAGCCCGTAGACCAACTCGCCGTAACGCGGCTCGGCCGCCACGATCGTGATGCCCGGCACGTGCTCGCGGAAGAACCGCCCGCATCCCATCAAGGTGCCGGTCGTGCCGAGGCCGGCCACGAAATGGGTGATCGACGGCAGGTCGGCCAGGATCTCGGGCGCCGTCGTCTCGTAATGCGCCAGCGCGTTCGCTGGGTTGCCGTATTGATAGAGCATCACCCATTCGGGATGCTCGGCCGCCATCGCCTTGGCGACTCGAACAGCCTCGTTCGACCCGCCCGCCGCGGGCGACGACACGATCGATGCGCCCCACATTTCGAGCAGTTGGCGTCGCTCGACCGATGTGTTCTCGGGCATGACACAGATCAGCCGGTAGCCGCGCTGCGAAGCGACCATCGCGAGCGAGATTCCCGTGTTGCCCGACGTCGGCTCCAAGATAGTGGCCCCGGGCGAAAGCAGGCCGTCCTTTTCGGCCGCCTGCACCATGTACAGCGCCGCGCGGTCCTTGATCGAACCCGTCGGGTTGCGGTCTTCGAGCTTCGCCCAAAGTCGGACGTCGGCGGACGGCGACAGCCTCGGGAGTCCGACGAGCGGGGTCTGCCCGACGGAGTCGACGAGGGAGTCGTAGCGCATAAGCCCGCGATCAGCCGCCCGCAACGACGTGGTGGCCGGCGTCGCGTCGTCCAAACTCCGCTCCGCCCGCAACGACGTGGTGGCCGGCATCGCGTCGTCCAGACTCCGCTCCGCCGGCGACGGCGGGCAGCACGGTCACGGTGTCGCCGTCCTTCAAGCCGGTGCCGAGCCCACCGATGAACCGGACGTCCTCGTCGTTGACATACACGTTGACGAACCGGCGAAGCCCCTTGTCGTCGACGATGCGTTCGCGAAGACCAGGGTGACGGGAGTCGAGGTCGACCAGCACGTCGGCGAGCGTCGAGCCCGAACCGCTGACCGCCTTTTCACCCCCGGTATAGGTGCGCAGGATGGTCGGGATGCGGACCTCGATGGCCATGGCCGGAGTTCTCCTCAGTACAAGCGACGGACGGGCAGTTACGGGCAGTTACGAGCAGTGTCGGACGACGGGACAAGCGCGGACGAGCGTGGGCGGACGGAAAGAAAGGTGGTTACGCCGGGTGCAACGCCGAAACCACCGTGACCTCTTCCTCTGTGACGACGGCGTCGACAATGCGGAACGACCGGAACTCAACGGTATCGGGCTCGCGAGTCGACACCAGCACGTAGTGCGCGCCCGGCTCGGAGGCATACGAGACGTCGGTGCGCGACGGGTACGCCTCGGTCGACGTGTGCGAGTGGTAGACGATCACCGGCTCCTCGTCGCGCTCGTCCATCTCGCGATAGAGCGCGAGCAGATCGGCAGAGTCGAACTCGTAGAACGTCGGCGATCGGGCGGCGTTCACCATCGGGATGAACCGCTCCGGCCGATCGCTGCCGACCGGTCCGGCGACCACGCCGCACGCCTCGTCGGGATGGTCGCGACGGGCGTGCGCGACGATCGCGTCAAAGGTCGCCTGGTCGATCAAAAGCATGGCGCAAGGCTAGTGGGAGCCCGCGTCGAGCGCGGTCACGAGGTCGCCGAGCAGTGGTGCCAGCCATTCGTAGACGACGTAGGCCATGAATCGCGGGTCGTCGGTGGCGAGCTGCTCGTAGGCCTCGACGTCGTCGGGCGCCTCGATGCCCAGCCGGCTGGCGAGCACCAGCCGCGCGTCGGTCAGAAACCGCAGCCACGATTGCGCCTGCGCCTGGTCGAGCACCCGCTCGCCCGTGATGGCCATGCTCGCGAGGCCCTGCCTGACCACGGTGACGTCGGCCCGCTTGCCGCCGCGCAGGCTCGCCTCCGTGTAGCGGCGAAAGTCGGCAGCCGCCTCTGGATCGTCGTGGTACGCGTCGGGCAGCAGCCGCCGGAGCGCCGGATCTTCAGGTGCCGCCGCCGATTCGGGTGAACTCCAGTCGAGTCCGGTCATCGCCTCCAACTCACCAGCCGTCGGCACCGGCGACGACTGCCCGCCGGACGCAGCCGGGTCGCCCGCGGCCAGGTCGTCCGCGGCCAGGTCGTCGGCGCGCAGTTCGTCGGACGGCGGCACGCGGTCGCCTGCGGGCCTGTCGTCGTCCGCCGGCAGTTCGTCGGACGGCGCAAACTCGTCGGCGTCGGCGCGTCCCGACAGCAGCGCGTCGACCTCGTCTGCCAACTTGCGCAGCAATTGGACTTCTTCTGCGGTCAGCCGCAGCCGAGGACCAGCCGGGCTGCGCCGGATCTGTGCCAAGCCCATCAGTCTTTCTGCAAGGTGGCCCAAAGCCCGTAGGCATGCAGCCGCTGGACGTCGCTTTCCATCTGCTCGCGGGTACCCGCCGAGACGGCCGCCTTACCTTCGGTGTGCACCTGCATCATCAGCCGTTCGGCCTTCTTCTTCGGGTAACCGAACAGTGTCTGGAAGACGTAGGTGACGTAGTCCATCAGGTTCACCGGATCGTCCCAGACGACGGTGACCCATGGCGTATCCGGCCGAACCTCGGACTCGACATCGGATTCGGGCCGCTCGACCTCAGCGGGAGCGGTGCTCATGCCTTTCATCGTAGGGTTCGACCCGTGCAATCGGCCGCCTCTACCGCGCTACTCACCGACCGCTATGAACTCACCATGCTCGAGGCCGCGCTGCGCAGCGGTGCCGCCCAGCGGCGCTGCGTGTTCGAGGTCTTCTCGCGACGGTTGCTGGCCGGACGCCGGTACGGCGTGGTCGCCGGCACCGGTCGTTTTCTCGACGCGCTCGACCGATTCCGGTTCGACGACGACGACCTGCGGTGGCTGGCCGAGAACGACGTAGTCAACGACACGACGCTCGAGTGGCTGGGCGGCTACCGCTTCAGCGGCCACATCGACGGCTACGCCGAGGGCGACTTCTTCTTTCCCGGCTCACCGATCCTGACCGTCGAGTCGACCTTCGCCGAGGCCGTGCTGCTCGAGACGCTGGCGCTGTCGATCTTCAATCACGATTGTGCGATCGCTTCGGCCGCAGCGCGCATGACCGCCGCCGCCGGCGACCGGCCGTGCATCGAGATGGGCTCGCGGCGCACCCACGAAGAAGCGGCGGTGGCCGCGGCGCGGGCCGCCTACCTCGTCGGCTTCGCCGCGACAAGCAATCTCGAAGCCGGACGACGTTACGACCTGCCCACCACGGGCACGAGCGCGCATGCGTTCACCTTGATCCACGACGACGAGACCGCCGCATTCAAGGCGCAGATCGAATCGCTCGGTGCGTCGACGACGTTGCTGGTCGACACCTACGACGTTCGGGCCGCCGTCCGCACGGCTGTCGATCTCGCCGGACCCGAGCTTGGCGCGGTGCGCATCGACTCGGGCGACCTGGTCGGGCTGGCCCGCGAGGTCCGCCGCCAGCTCGACGACCTGGGCGCGACAAAGACCCGCATCGTCGTCACGAGCGACCTCGACGAGCACGCGATCGCGACCCTGGCCAGCGCACCGGTCGACGGGTACGGCGTCGGCACTTCGGTCGTCACCGGTAGCGGCCTGCCGACCGCGAGCCTGGTCTACAAGCTGGTCGCCCGTGAAGAGACCACCGGTGAGCGCAACGACGGGGGCGGAACCGGGGTCGGCCGGTGGCGTTCGCTGACCAAGGCGAGCCCCGGCAAGATCGGCCATGGCGGCCGCAAACGGGCCTACCGGCGGCATTCCAGAGGCACCGCGACCGCCGAGGTCGTCGTCGCCGGGCCCGCCGTCGAAAGCTTCGGGCCGGACGACGAGGATCGCGCCCTGCTGGTGCCGCTCGTTCGCGACGGCGAGATCGTGGGCCGGGAGCCACTCGACGCCGCCCGTGCCCGGCACGCCGAACTGCGGGATCAGTTGCCACCGGTCGCGCTGCGTTTGCAACCGGGCGGTCCGGCGCTCGACACGGTGTTCGTCGAGGCTAGCTAGCCGCGCCCGGCCAACGCGGCCAGCGCGCCCTCCATCGCCACCTCAGTCACCCATGACCAACCTCAGACCACTTTGCCGACAACTGAGGTTTGCCATCGATGTCTGAGGTGCGCGAGATGCCGCGCAACCGCTGATCGGCATCGTGAATGGGGCCTATCGGATGATCCGCTCGACGCAAACGGGCGGTTGTCAGATCATCAAGAGGGTTGATAGGACCACGTTTGAGTAAAGTCCCCAGGGCTGACCCGGTCCGGGCCGAGC